>JAQBFL010000408.1:0-11615 GCA_032123415.1 bacterium
CCTTCGCCAACCGGCGCTTCCCCGCCCTCAGCGCACCCGCGCACCTCCGTCTGCAACCTCAAAATGAGACGCTGGCGCGACTTTATGGTAAGATGCTTTCGGTTGCTTTGCGGCCGGTCCATGACGTATGCTGATGCTCTACGAACGAAGGAGAACGGTATGACAAGACACGGTGGGTTTTTTCTGGCGCTGGCCTTCTGTGCCGGCGGCGCCCTGGCCGGACCGATGCGCGTGCAGGTGCAGTCGACCCCTCTGCGGGCGACGCCCGCTTTCCTGAGCAAGCCGGTCACGACGCTGGTCTACGAGCAGGCCGTCGAGGCCGTCGGCACTCAGGGCGCCTGGTCGCAGGTGCGCACGGAGAGCGGGCAGGCCGGCTGGGTGCACCAATCGGCGATCGCGCCCCAACGCGCCGCGTGGCGGCCGGGCGCGGCGACGGGCACGTCCGGCGCTTCGAGCGACGAGATGGCGCTCGCCAGCAAGGGATTCTCCGCGCAGGTGGAGAAGGAATTCCGCAACAAGCACGCGAACGTGGATTTCACATGGGTGGACGCCATGTCCGCGATCCGCATCGAGTCCTCCGACATTGTGCGGTTCGTGTCGGAAGGCGGGCTGAACCCCGCGGACGGGAGTCGGCCATGAGAAACTCAGCGGTCATCGCGCTTCTGTCCGCCCTGCTGGCCGGCGGGTGCTCCTCCGTGGTCCAATTCACGACCTCCATCGGCGAATCGGCGGGCGTCCTCAGCGGGCAGCAGTCCCAGTCGCTCAACCGTAGCGCCGCGGCACTGGAAAAGACCTTCCAGGACATCACGCCGGAACAGGAGCACTTCATCGGGCGTGCCGTGGCGGCGACGGTGCTCTCGACCTACAAGCCGTACAACTCCGAGGCGGCCAACCGCTACCTGAATGTTCTCGGACAGACGCTGGTGCTTTGCTCGAACCGTCCCGAGACTTTCGCCGGCTACCGCTTCCTCGTCCTGGATTCGGACGAGGTCAACGCCTTCGCGGCGCCGGGCGGCCTGATCCTCGTGACGCGCGGCCTGATCCGCTGCTGTGCGACCGAGGACATGCTCGCCGCCGTGCTGGCGCACGAGATCGGCCACGTGGAAGAGCAGCACGGCCTGCGCGCCATCAAGACCGGACGGTTGAACTCGGCGCTGACGGTCATGGCCGTCGAGGCGGGCAAGAATCTGGCCGGCGAAGAGCTGGCGGCCGTGACCAGCGCCTTCGAGGAGAGCATTACGGACATCAGCGCCACGCTGATGAACAGCGGCTACTCGCGGCGGCTGGAGCGGGCGGCGGACGAGGCCGCGGTGCGGATTCTGCGCGCGGCCGGCTACGACCCGTCGGCTCTGACGCAGATGCTCGAGCGGATGCAGGCACGCATGGAGGGCGATGACCGGGGCTTCGGCCGAACCCATCCTACGCCCGCCGATCGCATCCGGTCCGTCTCCGATGACGTTGGGCCGCGCGTCGACGTTCCGTCCCCGCCTGCCAGGCAGAAGCGTTTTGCCGCAGCCATGGCAGCCATCTAGGGGGCCGCGCGCGGCGCAAACGCCATGAGCACCTCGCCGGTACTGAAATGGATCCGCAGTGGGTTCCCGCGGTACGTGGCCGTAGGCCTGGGCCTGGCGACGGTCTCGTCCGCATGCTCGCTGGCGCTGTGGCGCGGCGGCGCCCTGGAGCGCGTCGAATACCCGACATGGTCCTGGCGCGTCAAGGCGTTCAGTCGCCATGCGGCCCCGTCCGACCGCGTCGCGCTCATCCTCGTCGACCAGGAGAGTCTGGATTGGGGCAAGCGCGAAATGGGGCTGTCCTGGCCCTGGCCGCGCGAGGCGTACGCCCGCGTCCTGGATTTCTGCCGACGGGGCGGCGCTTCCGCGGTGGCCGTAGACGTGCTGTTCACCGAACCCTCCTTCTACGGTGTGGACGATGACCGGGCACTGGGCGATGCCATGGCCCGCGGCGGGAACGTGGTCGCGGCCGTCTTCGCCGGGCGTAGCGGCGACGCCGAGACCTGGCCAGCCGGGGCGTCGACCCGCCTGGTCACGACGGAAGGCTTGGCACACGCGCCCTCCGCCGCGCGCGCCCCGCGCGCCACCTTTCCCGTGGCGCCGGTCGCGGCCGCGGCCGCGCCGGGAGACGTCGCGGGCGATCCGGACGCGGATGGCGCCGTCCGCCGCATGCTCCCTTACCGCATCTTCGACGAGCGCGCGGTGCCGTCGCTGGGACTGGCCGCCGTCTTGCTGGCGCGCTCGAGCGACGGGCTGGCGGAGGATTGGAGCATCCTGCCGCATGCACTGCGCATCGGACGCGACCGCCTCCCGCTGGGGCGCGACGGCCGATTGATCCTGCGCTTCAAGGGGCATGACGGCCGGCACATGAGCTATGGCGCCGACGCGGTCATTCGCTCGTCGCTTCTGCTGGAACAGGGCTTGCCGCCGGAGGTGGCGCCGACGGCGTTCAGCAATGCCTGTGTCTTCATCGGTCTGAGCGCGCCGGGGTTGATGGACGTGCGCTCAACGCCCGTCAGCCGCGTTCTGCCGGGAACCGAGCTGCATGCGACGCTCGCCGACAACCTGCTCGCCGGCGACCCGCTGCGCGATGCCTCCCCGGCCGCTGTCGCGGCCCTGACGCTGTTGCTGGCCTCCCTGGCAGCGACCGGCGGCATGTGGGCGCGCTCGGGGCGGCAGGGCGCGGCCGTGTTCGCGCTGACCGTGCCGGCCCCCGTTGCTCTGGCATTCGCCGCGTACGGCGCAGGTTTCTGGTGGCCCATGGTTTGCACGGAGCTGGCCGCCACCGCGGCGTGGGTGGCCGCCTCGCTGATCAACTTCGCAACCGAGGGGCGCCAGCGGCTGTTCCTCAAGCATGCGTTTCGGCAGTACCTGGGCGCCGAAGTCATCGACCGGATTCTGTCGGACCCGTCGAGCCTGCGGCTCGGGGGCGACCGGCGCGTTCTGACCATCTTCTTCTCGGACATCGAGGGCTTCTCGTCCCTCTCGGAAAGGCTGTCGCCCGAAGCGCTGACGGCCTTTCTCAACGAGTACCTTTCCGCCATGAGCGATATCATCAAGGACGAGGGCGGCTACGTCGACAAGTACATCGGCGACGCCATCGTAGCTTTCTGGAACGCTCCCCTGGCACAGTCCGACCATGCGGTGCGCGCCTGCCGCACGGCCGTACGCTGCCAGCGCATGCTGACCGAGCGGAAAGCCGAGTTCGCTGCCGCGGCCGGGGGCGTGGTGCGCATGCGTATCGGGTTGCACACCGGCGAGGTGGTGGTGGGCAACATGGGTTCACGGGCGCGCTTCAACTACACGATCCTGGGCGATGCGGCCAACTTGGCGTCCCGGCTCGAAGGCGCCAACAAGGTCTTCGGGACCGCCATCATGGCATCCGACGAGACATGGCGCCTCACGCGCGGCGAGTTCACCGGCCGTCCGCTCGCCCGTCTGCGCGTGGTCGGCCGCCAGGCGCCTGTCGATGTCCATGAACTGCGCGGCCTCGCATGCGACACTCCGCAGGAGGACTGGTCCGATTTCGCGGCGGGACGTCTCTTGTTCGGCGAAGCCCGGTTCGCCGAGGCGGCCGCATGCTTCGAGCGCCGGGCCGACGACGTCGCCAGCCGCGCCTACGCGCGCCGCTGCGAGGCATGGCGCGCCGCTGCGCCGCCGAACTGGGACGGGGTATGGGAGTTGACGGGGAAGTAAGAGTGGACGGCGACCGTTCGTCTGTCGTCCATGGAGTGTTGACATGAAGATACGCTTTGGTGGGGTGCGCGGGACACGCCCGGTGAGCGGGGCCAGGCACGCGCGTTTCGGCGGCGACACCACCTGTGCGTGGGTCGAGGGCGCCTGCGGCGCGCAGGTCCTCCTGGACGCGGGCACGGGGTTGCACAACGTGGAGTCGTTTGTCGACGACGCGTCGCCTATGCTGCTGCTCATGACGCACTATCACCTTGATCACCTCATGGGACTTCCCGCGTTCGGCCCGCTTTACCGGCGTGACTGTGTCCTGGAGCTGGCGGCGCCGGCGCGCGAAGGAGTCACGACGGCCGACGTGTTCAAGAGGCTGTTCGCCGCCCCATTCTGGCCCGTCGCGGCGACCGAGATTCCCGCGACCGTCCGTTTTATCGATCTGCCCGACGCACCGCCGCGCGGCGGACTAGCCCGCGGCGAACTCCTGATCCGCTGGGCCGACGTTCACCACCGCAACGGCTGTCATGCCTACCGCATTGACGAGCCGTCCACCGGCGCCGCGTTCGTTCTGGCGACGGACGTCGAATGGGCGCTTTCGACGCCGGCCGAACGGCTGGCACTGATCGACCTGTGCGCGCGGCCGACGCCCTGCGACGTGCTCGCGATGGACGGGCAGTTCGCCGGGGCGAACTACGACGCATTCCGGGGGTGGGGGCACAGCCGCTGGGAGGATGCGGTCGAAGTGGCGCGCGCCAGCGGCGCCGCACGGTTGCTGGTGACGCATCACGCGCCGACCGCGACGGACGTGGCGCTTGACGCGCTGGAGCGCGACGTGCGGTCGGCCTGGCCGGGGGCTTCGCTGGCGCGGCAGGGAGTCGAGTACAACACGGGAGACATGGCATGAAGGACGTCGTCGGATTGTTTGTCGAGGGATTGGCCGGGCTGGCGACACTCCTGGCCGCGCTTGGCGTGAGTTCGTGGGTCGGCCGCGCGTCCAGCCGTTCCGGGAGCGACGAACGGGGCCCCCGCCTGCGTGTCCTGGCGGGCCTGGTGTTGACTCCGCTGGTCGTCCTCGCGCTCTCGCCCGTGGCGGCCGGCCTTTGCGGGTGGCACGACCTGATGCGCGCCTGGCTGCTCTTGCATGCCGAACACCGGCGGGCTTGGGAGGTGTTCTGGTTTGTCATGCTCGTTCTCGGTGCGATCGAGTTTCTCTGGCGCGGCTGGTACGCCTGGCGCAAGCGGGCGTTCCCCGTGCCCCCCCTCATGCGCAGCATCATGCACGCCGCGGTCGTCACCGGCGTGGCGCTGGCCGTAGTCAAAGGCATTCTGGGCCACGACATCTCGACCGCGCTGGCTTCCACCGCGTTGTTGACCGCGGTGGTCGGTTTCGCCCTGCAGGGCGTTTTGGGCAACCTGCTGGCGGGCATGTCGCTGCACATGTCGGGATCGACCGCGCCGGGGGACTGGGTGGCCGTTGGGGACGTCGAGGGCGAAGTGGTCGAGACCAACTGGCGCGAGACGCGCCTGCGCACGCTGGGCGGCCACATGCTGCACATTCCCAACAGCAAGGTGGCCGACTCGGTGATTCACAACATGTCGCGACCCACCCCGCGCCGACGCCACCACGTCGAAGTGGGGGCCAGTTACTCGGACGCCCCCGGCGAGGTGATCGACGCATTGCTCCAGTCGGCCCTGAGCGTGCCGAGCGTGCTGCGCGATCCCCCGCCGACCGCCTACGTCGAACGCTACCAGGATTTCGGCATCAACTACGTGCTGCGCTACTGGACGGATAGCTACCACCAGCACACGCCGATCGACGGCGACGTGCAGCGCATGATCTGGTACCAGTTCAAACGGCGCGGCATCGAAATCCCGTTCCCCATGAGCGACAAGCTGCTCAACGATTTCATGGAGGTCGTGTACCACCAGCGCGTTCAACCGCCGCCGGATAGCGAGCTGGAGCGGCGCGCGCGCGACCTGGCGTCCAGCGACTTCTGCCGCAAGCTGCTGGCCGATCAGGACGGCGCGCCGCTGCTGTCCGCCGCCGAACTGCGGGCGGTGGCCGGCGACATCCGCCACACGCGCTTCAGCGCGGGCGAGACCATCTTCCGCCAGGGCGAGGAAGGTGACACGGCGTACGTCGTGGTGCGGGGCCTCGTCAAGGGCCGCGTCGCGCACCCTGACGTCCCGACCGTGCTGTTCGAACTGGGCCCCGGCGCCCTGTTCGGCGAGATGAACCTGATTACCGGGCTGCCGCGCACGGCGACGCTGACCATGGAGAGCGAGGTCGAACTGCTGGCGATCCCGCGCGACGCCTTCACCCGCATCCTGGCCCTGCGGCCGGAGATACCCCAGGAACTTTCCGCACTCGTGGCGCAACGCGCGGCCCAGAATGCGGCAGCCTATGAGCGGCTCAAGGCTGCCGGCTCCGGGCAGGCCGCCGACGCCCTGCGTCAGCACAGCATTTTCGAACGCTTCATGCAACTGCTTGGAAGGAAGTGAGAATGGGCCGTCGCGCAGGGCAGACGCAGCTTACTTCTCAATCTCTTGTCCCTTTCAGGCGCACGGACCGGGTCGGCCGAATGGAGGATTGAACACCATGTCTGAAGAATGAAAACATCTGCGACTCCGTGAGGGGGCTGATGCGTATAGTGTCAGTGCTGGTCTCGGTGCTGTCGATGGTCTGGCTGGAATGCCTCCACCGGCGGTACGCCAATGACCCGCTCATCAAGTGGAAAGCAAGGACTTGCAGCAAGGGATTGCCTTATGTATCCTTTAACCGATTCATTCTCTCCCCTCGGCAACGTGGGCGCCGACTACAGCGATTATCTGCGCGACGAATCACGGCGGGTCGGTAAGGCCGATTCCATCTCGTTTCCGGCATCCGAGGAAGCCATCCGTGAGGCCTTGGCGTGGGCATCGCAGACCGGCGCCCCGGTTACAACCCAGGGCGCGCGCACAGGCATCACGGGCGGAGCCACGCCGGACGGCGGACACATTCTCAACCTCTCGCGCATGAATCGCATGCTCGCGCTGCGGGCGGATCAACCGCCCGACCAGGGGACGATCCTGTCGGTTCAGCCCGGCGTGCTGCTGAGGGATGTCAACCAGGCGGCGAGCGACAAGCGGTTTGACGCCACGGGCTGGTCGAACGAATCGATGGCGGCAGCCAGGGCCATACGGCACGCACCGGGCCGTTTTCTGTTCGCCCCGGACCTGACCGAGACCACCGCCTCGGTCGGAGGACTGACGGCCTGCAATGGTTCGGGCGCCCGGTCCTATGTCTACGGGGCGACGCGCGCTCACGTGGCAGGTCTGCGAGTCGTGCTCGCGGACGGATCGATCCTCGAACTGCCGCGCGGGCGGTGCCGCGCGAAGGGCCGCGCCTTCGAGGTGGAAACGACGGACGGACGGACGATCCGCGGCCGGATCCCCGGTTACACGATGCCGCACGTGAAGAACGCCGCGGGGTACTTCGCCGAAGACGAGATGGACCTCGTCGACGCGTTCGTGGGTTCCGAGGGGACGCTGGGCGTTTTCTCGCGGATCGACATCCGGCTCATTCCGGCGCCGGCGGCGCGATGGGGCATCACGGTGTTCCTGCCCGGCGAGGACGAGGCCCTGGCGCTGGTGCGGCAAGCCCGCGGGAAGACCTGCGCCGTCGCGATCGAGTTCATGAACCATGGCGCTCTCGATCTGCTGCGCCGCCAGAAAGCCGCGAACCCGGCCTTTGCCGCGCTTCCCGAGTTGCCGGCCGCCTGGCACACGGCCGTCTATGTCGAGTACCATGGCGACAACGAGGACCAGATGGAGGAGCAGGTCGCGCTGCTCTCGGAAATCATCGCGGGATGCGGCGGCAACGAGGAGGCCACGTGGCTGGCCACGAGCGAGCAGGATATCGAGCGCTTCAAGGTCTTCCGCCACGCGATCCCCGAGGCGGTCAATCTGTCGATTGACGAACGGCGGCGCATCGACGCGCGCATTACCAAGCTGGGAACGGACCTATCGGTGCCCGACGAGGCGCTGGAGCGCGTCATGGCGATGTACCGGAACGACCTCGCGGCGCGTGGACTCGACGCCGTGAGCTTCGGGCATATCGGCAACAACCACGTGCATGTGAACATCATTCCCCGCAGTATGGAGGAACATGCGGCAGGGAAGGATCTCTACATGGCCTGGGCCCGCGCCGTGGTCGGAATGGGCGGCAGCGTGTCGGCCGAGCACGGAATCGGCAAGCTCAAGACAGCCATGCTGGAGGTCATGTACGGGCAAGAGGGCGTTCGCCAGATGCGCGAGCTCAAGCGTGTCTTCGATCCGGCGGGGATTCTGAACCGCGGCAACCTCTTCGCCTGGGAGCCGTGAAGCGACGCGGCACGATCGATCCGGTCGGCCGTCGCCTGCCGACTTTCCTTACGCCGAGCCAAGCACGGCCCGCCGCATGGCGGCGATGTGCTCGGGGCCCGTGCCGCAACACCCGCCCAGGATCCGGGCGCCGGCATCCACAAGGCGTGGCGCTTTCTCAGCCATCTGGGCGGGCGTCTCGTCGAACACCGTCCGGCCGTCCCGGATCCGCGGCATCCCTGCGTTGGGCATGGCCATGATCAAGGCCTCGGGCGCGGCCAGGCGCAGTTGCCTGACCACCTCGATCATGTGGTCGGGGCCCGTTCCGCAGTTCGCGCCAATCACGTCGGCGCCGGCTTCCAGCATGGCAACCGCGGCGTGCGCCGGGGTCACCCCCATCATGGTCGCATACCCGCCGTGGATCTGGGGATCGAACGTGAAACTGGCAATCACGGCCAGCTTGGTCTGCCGCTTCGCGGCTCTCACGGCCACGGCGGCTTCCTCGACGGCCGTCATGGTCTCCACGATCACGCAGTCTGCGCCGCCGACTTCGAGGGAGGTCAGTTGCTCCAGAAAAGCATCATGGAAAGCCGCCGTCGTCTCTTCGCCCAACGGTTCGAGGAATGCCCCGGTTGGCCCCACGCTGCCCAGGACGTGCTGCGTCCCGTCCGCCACGGCCAGCGCGGCCGTGGCGGCAGCCCGGTTGATCTCCACGACGCGCCGGTCGAGCCCGTAGTGCACGAGCTTGTAGCGCGTTCCGCCGAAGGAGTTGCACTCGACCATGTCGCTTCCCGCCTGCCGGTACGCCCGATGGATGGCCTTCACTTCCTCCGGCTTCTCGAGGCACCACAGCTCCGGGCATTCGCCCGGCTGCAGTCCGCGAGCCTGAAGCAACGTGCCCATCGCACCGTCGCAGAACAGAATCTCACCGCCGCGCAGCCGCTCTATCAAGCCCTTCAAGGCAACACGTCCCTTCCCCGCCGGACCGCTTTCTACTCGACTCCCAGTAGCTTCTCAATAAGTCCCTGACCAACCACTGACAGGGATTGTCGCCAACTGCTATCGACGAGGATCATGACGAAGATAGAGACGAAGATCAAGTCCGACGACGATCCCTCCAGAGGCGGGCAGGCAGGGATGACGATCGGGACAAGGATTGCCTTCGTCCGGCTTTCAAGCTGAACGAGCACGGGCGCGGATGAGGTCCGGCAAGGGCGGGATTTCCATACATTGCCTTCCCCGCCGTCGATAATCCGAGAGTCGAACTGCCCCTGCGCGACATACTTACCGCCAGATTTCGCCAGCTCGATACCGACATCAGGACCGACCCCGAGGGCGTCGGTCTTAAGCACATCGACCGCGTAAGCGGACACGGTTGACACGTTGATGTTCGTGGCCTGCAGCTTCAGCTTGGCCACGCCATCCGTCACTTCGATCTCGACCGGGTTGGACACCTGGTAGTTCGCCGGGGTGGCGAAGTTCCACGTGTTGGTGAGATTTGCCAGCCCAGGCAGGGCCGCCGACAACACCAGGGCCGCCACCGCGACCATCCATGCCGTTCGCTTGCTGTTCATTACGGTCTTCTCCTTCGTCAAAACCCGGAGCATGGTCCCGGTACGACCATTCGTTCCATCGTGCAAGACCTTCGAGTACGGTTTCACCATTCCCAATGTACCAGAACCCGCGGTATCGGGTTGTCATGGAAATGTGAATTTTTTGTCTGAAATCGACGACCTAAAGACTTGACGCCGCGGCCATTCTGGGTTAAGAAGTTGTGGGAAACGGGTTTCGTGTGTAGTCATAAGCCCGAGGAGTCATCACGATGAGTTTCAACCCCTGGGTGGATGCTTTCATGAGCCGGTTTCCGTTCGAGGGCCTGACCTTCGACGATGTGTCCCTGGTCACGCGCTACGCGGACTTCCTGCCGGAGAGCACCGAGCTCAGCACGCGCCTGACGACGCGCATCGGAATCAGCATCCCGTTCGTGAGCGCGGCCATGGATACCGTGACGGAGGCGCCCATGGCCATCGGCATGGCCATGCTGGGCGGCATCGGCATTATCCACAAGAACCTCTCGCCCAAGGTGCAGGCCAAGCAGGTCGCCACGGTCAAGCACCACCTCAATGGCCTGATTACCGACCCGATCGTCTTCCGCGTGTCCGACACGCTGGGCTCCGTGGAGGAAGCCAAACGCCGTAAAGGCTACTCCTTCAGCGGGTTCCCCATCCTGGACGAGCAGGACCGCCTCGTGGGCATCCTCACCTCCACCGACCTGAAGTTCTCGGACGACCCCACGACCAGCGTCACCCAGTTGATGACCGCTCCGGTCGTCACCGCCCCCCCGGGCACGGACCTTCAAGATGCGTACCGCATCATGATGAAGAGCAAGATCGGCAAACTGCCGCTTGTGCAGGACGGCAAACTGGTCGGGCTCTACAGCTTCTCGGACGTCCGCGCTCTGATCCAGAATACCGCCCCCCTCTACAACCGCGACGCCAAGTACCGCCTGCGCGTCGGGGCCGCCATCGGTCCCGGAGACTACGCCCGAGTCGAGCTGCTGGCCCAGTCCGGCGTGGACGCCATCGTGGTCGACAGTGCACACGGGCACTCGAAGGGTATCGTCGACACGGTCCGCTGGCTGACAGAGCACTACCCGGATATCGACATCATCGCGGGCAACGTGGCCACGGGCGAAGGCGCCGCCGCGCTGCGCGACGCGGGTTCACACGCCATCAAGGTCGGCATCGGTCCCGGCTCGATCTGCACCACGCGCGTCGTCTGCGGCGTGGGAATTCCCCAGATCACGGCCGTCTACGAATGCCGTAAGGCGCTCGGAGCGGACTTTCCGATCATCGCCGACGGCGGCATCCGCCACTCAGGCGATGTGCCCAAGGCGCTCGCCGCCGGCGCCGATTCGGTCATGCTGGGGTCCGTGCTCGCCGGCACCGAGGAGAGCCCGGGGGAGAAGATCATCCACCAGGGGCGGCAGTACGTCGTTTATCGCGGTATGGGCAGCCTGGCCGCCCTGCGCGAGAGCGCGGCCAGCCGCGAGCGCTACGCCCAGGCGAATATCGCCGAGGACGAACTCGTTCCTCAGGGCATTGAGGGTATCGTGCCCTACGCGGGGACGCTCAAGAAAGTCATGACCCAGTTCTGCGGCGGCGTGCGCTCCTCACTCGGCTACTGCGGGTGCCGAACCATCGCGGAACTGCAACACAACGGCAGGCTGGTGCGCGTTTCGCTGGCCGGCCTGCGCGAGGCCCATCCGCACGACGTGAAGATCATGAAAGAGGCGCCCAATTACCGGTCTTGATATGGGTTCCGTGCCTATGAGACGTAAATCCTTCCTGAACAAATATTTACGCATATTATGCTGGTCGGCGTGCCTCGCGGCATTCCTGCTGGGGGACAGACCCCTCTCTTTCGCCCAACTCGAGACGACAAACGCCCCCCCAGACAACACCACATCGCCCGTTTCACCCTCCGTCTTGCCGATACCTGCCAACGCTATCGTCCCCCCTGCACCCGTCCCCGATTTCGGAGCCCCCCCCTCCTCCGTCCCCAACCTCGGCGCCCCCC
>JAQBFL010000409.1:0-2703 GCA_032123415.1 bacterium
GCCCTATTCTGCGATGTCGAGGACAGCGCCATCATCAGCGCCGAAGACATCACACCGTTCTACGCCATTCCCTTGAACTTCAAGGAGCAGAAACTCGACGACACCGTCCTCGACGCCCAAGACGAATGGCTCCTCGAACGCATCGACCGCAAAGAGCAAGGGGAGTAACTGTCATGCAGCGCGTGGAAGAAAGCTGGACTGACATCAAACAGTGCCCCCGTTGCAGCGGCTACTGCAACCGCGAGCACTACGCCGAGGAGCCGATCCGCGACGGCAAGATCACCCTGTTGTACTGCGAGTTCTGCCGACGCGGCTGGGAGACCGTCTTCCGCCTCGACGGCGACCAGTACGTCTACGACTTCCACGCCGAGCATTCGAGCGACCGTCCCATCGAGCTCGGCAAGTTCCTGCAGCGGCTCAAGGACGCCCGCTGCATCGCCGCGTAATCCCGCAAAGGAGACCCGCACATGTACGAACAGCAATACCGATTCGGTCTCGAAGGCATCAGCCCGCTCATCATGCACTGGGACAACATCGAGTGGGCCGACCGGATCGAGGAGGAGCGTTCCCGCATCAAGAAGGAGAACAAGGGCAAGTTCAAGGCCGGCGATGACCGCTGCCCGCCCGACACCTGGAAGGGCTACACGTATCACGACGGCGAGCACATCGCCATACCGAACGACAACCTGCGTTCGTCGCTCATGCGCGCCGCCGCGAAGATCGAGCTCAAGGGCCTGGAGACCTTCAAGCGTCTCAGCCAGAGCGCGATCTTGTTCGATGATCTCTTTATCCCCCTCCAGGTCGCCGGCCGGCGCGTCAAGATCGCCGACGTCCTCGCCGTCGACGGCACGTTTACCGAGCAGGCCGCCGCCGTTCGCGTGTTCGGGTTCCAGCTCTTCGCCAAGCGTGCGGCGGTCGGCCAGGCCAAGCACGTGCGCGTGCGCCCGCGTTTCGACCAATGGGCGCTCACTGGGACGTTCACCGTGGTCGACGACCAGGTCACCACGGAAATCTTGAAGGAGATGTGGCGCATCACCGGCCTGCACGTCGGCTTGTGCGACTGGCGGCCGGGTTCAGCGAGGTCGCCCGGACCGTACGGAAGGTTCACGACGTCGCTCGCCACCGTATAGTGAATCGCCAAGGCGCGGCAGGGCAGGGCCTGGTTCGGCAGGGCTAGGCAGGGTGGGGCCAGGCACGGCAAGGTGAGGCGTGGGCGCCAATGGCGCACGAGAAGGGAACGCAAGATGACACCGGAAACGGTCCACAATCACGCGGCGAGGCTGGGCACGGTCTGGCGTGGCGAGGCTGGGCGCGGTGGGGTGTGGCCGGGCAAGGCATGGGCGCCAATGGCGCAAGTAGGAGTCTGAGATGCCACTGACAACAGTCATGAACGGCGTGCCCCGGACGCACGCGATCGAACGGGTCTGTGCGAAGTTCCGCTCGCTCGACGAGGGCGACTTCGTCAGTCATAACGACCTTGCCCGGATCGTCGGCGAGCGCTACGGCAGCCAGCGCTATTACGGGATCGTCAACAGCGCCTGCACGCGGTGCCAACGAGACGACGGGTTTGTGATGCGAAACGTCCAGGGAGACGGCTACGAACGCGCCAACGGCCCAGAGCAATTGCGGGAGAGCGCCAAGTACACCGGCCGGGCGATTCGTTCGCAAGACCGTGCCCGCCGCATGGCCGAGACGATCTCGGACGAACGCCTCCCGCTGAAGGAGCACCGGGACGCGCGGGACTTCATCGTCCAGCGCAGCAACTACATGGTCGCGTTGATGCGCGGCGATCGCAAGGCCCTAAACGTCCAGCTCGATCCACCGCAGGTCCTGCCCCAGAAACGCCAGCGGGCCTAAGGGCTTTCTCGCGGCGGGGCATGGCGGGGCATGGAACGGCATGGCACGGCGTGGGGAGGTTTGGCTAGGCCTGGCCTGGCAAGGCAAGGCATGGCAAGGCATGGGCGCCAATGGCGCATAACTGAAGGAGTGGGTGCCCCATCTCTTCAGAGGTGGGGGCCGGACGACGGATAGCTGAGAGCTTCTTATGACGATGCCCGCAGACAGATTCATCGAGGTCCACGCCAACCAAGACGATTCGTACGTCGTGACGTACTACGGTGTCAAGGGCGGCGACGGCTATCCGCCCAGTGCCCGGTGCATCTCGGCGGTTTCGGTCCGCCGCGTGGTCACGCGCTACAAGCGCCAGTTCGGCGAGCCCAAGTACGTCATCGACCGGGCAAACCTCGGCGTCGCCGAAAACTGCGGCGCCGCCCCGAAAGCACAGAAGGCCAAGGACTGAGCATGGCACAGGCAAACGCACAACCCACACCCCAGCATCCCGGCAACGACGTCGCCGCCACGTGGATTCCAGGCGCAGACCTTGGAGTCTCTGATCGCCACATGCGTCGCCTGGCCGAGAGACTCAAACCACTCGGCCAGGCCCGCAAGCTCGGCCAGTCGTGGCACTTCGACCCAGCCGTCCACGAAATCCGCGCGTTGCTCGCTCCGAACCGCGACCGTGAGGGAGCGGCTCCCACCCTCGCCGGCCTCAGCACCGCCCAGATCGATCGCGCCCGCGCGTGGGTGCGCATCATCGAGGAGGGCCGCCGCCAGGTCCGCCAGCGCATGGCCGACACCGGTGCAGGCCGAACCGTTTGTCTCGAATGGTTCGTCAAGGATTGGTTCCCGTCTTCGTCCCTGAGC
>JAQBFL010000410.1:0-2628 GCA_032123415.1 bacterium
ACCTCGCGGATGTCGGGTCTCTCTGTCGACAGCCGTTGGGCCAATCCTATCTCGCCGGTTCGGCCGACAGAACCGGCGGCAATAGGGACTGGATGGTGTGGACGCACACCAACGAAAGGGGCCGCATCCCACTGCTTAAGGTCGAAGGGGCCAAGAAGATCAGACTTCCTGATCTCGCCGGAAAATGAGTTGGCACACTTTTGGAGGAATCAGGCGAGTTCGTAGATCATCCGCATGCCAGTTTCGGGGTGGAGGAATTCGGAGGCAGAGAGGTCGGCCAGCAAGGCGGTCATGGCCTTGTCATGGGCGGGGCAGGCCATGCGATGGATGCGGACCGTCAGCGTGTTGCTCCGCTCGTCGGGTTCGAGATCGGCAGAGGAAACGAAGAGTTCCCGAATCAGGGCGCGGGCCTCTTCTTCCTTGGCCAAGTGCGGGCGTATCAGCCCGACCAGTGCCGTTTCGGCGCGGTAAGCGATCATCTTGACCGTATCGGTCAGCATCTTTCCTAAGGGGACGAGCTGACGCGGGCGTTCTTGTTCGGGCAGTGAGGCAATGGCCACTTTCCTTGGTGCCTCGCGTCGCTTGGCCCGCAATTCGGCGGTGTCGGCTTCCAGTCGTTGGATGTCCTGAAGCGATTCGGCCCGTGCTTCGATATCGCCACCATCGTTGCGTAGCGTCGTTGCGCCCAGTGCGGCGTGTAGTTTTCGGATACGACGCAGGTTGTCCCTTACCGCCTTGTCGAGCAAGCGCCACTGCGGGTTGACGATCTGTGTTGTGCCAGGAATCTCGTCGCTTCCATACTGCACAAGTCCGTCAATATCATAGTGTTCCATCATGTAGCCGAAAAAGTTTTCCTGGCACCATCGCGAGAACATCCGTCCCGCCACCACGGGACTTTGCAGACGCTGGGCCGTGGTGATAATCGCCGTTTGATGCTCCGTTTGGGTCAATCGCCGGATCTCCAGCACAGGGATCGACGCCTTGCCGGCTGTGAGCGTCGTTTGGCGGGTGGCCAAGTGCATGCGAGTGGTGCCACCGCCGGGCACCGGCACCTCGAATGCCGAGAACTCGTCGGCGAGCCACAGGTCTTTGACAGCCTTGCGATAGGTGATGGCTCCGATCCGCTGCTCCCACAGCTTGGAGAGCAGACTGTGCGATGAGCCTTCGCGGTCAAAGATCACGGCGAAACGGTGTAGCAGCGGATCGGCGGCCAGCTCGCTTTCCGACGGTTGTTCGGGAACGCTGTCGAGCAGTTCGGGCACTATCTCATCGAGCAACGCGGAGGCCAACCCGTCGGTGACCGTCTTGGAAACTACGAAGAACGGACGCCCGAGCGCATCGTTGACCCAGTAGTCCGTGGTGCCCCGCAAACAGAGCTTTTCGCGCGAGACGTAACGCCGAGGCAGAAGAGCGCCTGTACCGTGGTAGACCCGCACATGGCCATCCACATAGAGATATCCGGCTTCCTGCGGGTCAGCGGCCATCCAACAGCGGGAGAGTTCCTTCATCCACTCTTGCGGCGAGCCTTGATTAGCCATCAACGCGATCTTCTCACGCAGTGTCCGCACTTCCGGCACCCGGTCCAGCCCGACCGCCTTGCCCAGTTCACCCGGAGGAACATGCCGCAACCCTTCCGGTCGACGAATCCGCGCCAATGCCATGAACCCCAAGAGAGTGAGGATATGCAGGGCGCTGTAGAACCCTTTCGCCAAAGACAGATGTCGGCCCAGTCCGCTCAACAGGCCGTTGCCGCACAAGGCGGGCAACCCGGCCAACACCCCACCCATGGCCACATCCACGCACGACTCAAAACGCGTCGCCGCGCTCTCGATCAGACCCAACGCCGCCCCCATGCGTTCGTTGGCTCGTATACAAGCCGTTCCCATCCCCTCGGCAGCTTGCGCATCCAAGCGGCCTCGCTCCGATTTGGTCGTCCCTGCTTCGCCCCTTGAAATGACGCACAGCCCTGTAGATGCCGTCCTGACCACGCGTCCGCTATGCACCGCTTTGCGCAAGGTCGACTCACCCACCCCCATCTGGCGGGCCACCTCGGCAATGCTCTCTCCGGCATCCAAAAGCCGACCACAGGCGATGGCTGTTTCCGGAGTGATCACCGCGCCGCCCCGCCCAGGCCGAGGCGTATAGAAAGAACCGGGACCCTTCTCGTCCAACTGCCGTGTCCAGTGCATCAGCGTCCGGTGCGCGAGCCCGAGCCCGGAGCGTTCGACTTCGCTGGCGCGCACGTGGCCATTGCCAATGAGTGTGGCAATCGCAAAACGCTGCCCGGCCATGTCCGTCTCAGCATGCGAAAAGAAGTTGTCAGTACCCACAAAATAGGTGACCCGTCCCTCCTTCTTCAGCACGCTGAGGGTTGAGCCTATTCGGATTGCACCGTCAGGAAATCCCTGTAACAATAGCTGCGGCATGGCGGAACCTCTTTGGGTTTCGATCCCTCCAGGGAATCGTCATTCACCCCAAAGAATCATCCATGCCGCTTCATTTGTCACGCGCAAAATGTGCCAAGTCATTTTCCGGAAAACCGTGAGATTTGCCGCTCGAGCTCAGGAAGTCTGAACTTGGTCGCTATCTTGGTCGCTTTTTGGATTGTCAAAGGTGGCCGTGACCTCC
>JAQBFL010000411.1:0-3451 GCA_032123415.1 bacterium
GAATGGATAGAGCAACGACTGTTACTCGGAATCGTCATTGTCCGTAAAGTGTATTGTGAAGGGCTGCCCCGATGCCCACAAGTCCATATTGTTGATTGTTGAGACGTGACCCCGATGCCTTCCGCCATCGGCGCAACCCAACCTGCAACACCTCATCGACATCCTCATCACTGCCATCGACTCCATGCGGCGTGACGCCAATGACCCGCTCCTCATCACCCACTTCCAACGTCTGGTGAAGAGAATCCGTAAAGCAAGGGACGAACTGAAGAATCTCCTATGAAATCCAGTCCGACTTCGCTACAACAACTCCGGTGGCCGATTGGCCAGTAAATCAGCGGAATCACATGTTAGGATGTCACCTCAATAGGCTTTGAAGTGCGGTGAGCTTCATCTGACACCGGACGTTGCTGTTGCGCCATGCAGTGTGCCCACCCCGGCGTGAAAACCAGTCCACACGCAACTCGGTGGCGCAGGCGGACGATTCTACAGCGCGTCCTGCTGTTTGCAGATATTGCGGTAGAAACCCTCCTGGAGCCTCAACTCCTCGTGGGTTCCGCTCTGCGTGATCCGTCCGTCCTCCAGCACAATAATTCGCACACAGTTGCGGGCGGTGGCGATACGCTGCGTGATGGTGAGACTGGTACGCCCCTCGAGGACCTTTGAAAGGGTCTCGCGGATACGCGCCTCGGTTTGGGAATCCAGGGCACTGGTGGTGTCATCCAGCAGCAGAATCTCGGGCTTGGTCAACAGGGCGGTGGCCAGCGCCAGCCGTTGTTTCTGTCCCCCGGAAAGTCCGGTGCCCTGCTCGGCGACTTCGGTTTCGTACTTTTCGGGAAGCTTGCTGATGAAGTCGTGCATCTCCACCTGCTTTGCGACTTCAACAATCTCGGCAATCGAGGACTGCGGTGCGCCATAGCGAAGGTTTTCCATCAGCGTGCCGGAAAACAGGAAGGGCTCCTGCTGCACATAGCGCACATGACGCCGCAGGGAGGATGCATCCACGTCACTCAGGTGCACGCCGCCAACATGGATCCCGCCTTTTTCCGGCTCGTAAAAGCGGAGCAGCAGGTTGAAGATTGTCGTCTTGCCGGACCCGGAGGGTCCCATGATGGCCACATGTTCGGCGGGCTGAATGTCGAGGGAAACGTCCTGCAGCGCCGGATGGGTCTGGGTGGGATAGGTGAACGTCACGTTGTCAAAACGGATCTTGCCCGCCATGCCGCTCAGGCGGATTCGGCCGGACCCGGCCACGCCGGGCTCGTCAAGCAGAGCAAACACCCGGCGCAGGGAGACCATGGCGACCTGCATGACGGCAGCCATGCCGGTGAGGGACTGAATCGGCTGGAAGACTTGTTGCGAAAGCTGAACGAAGGCCACGACCTCTCCCAGCGTCATGCCGTGGAGTTCCTTTCGGACCGCACTCAAACCGAAGTACAGGATGCCGCCGGTGGCCAGCGTGCTGACGGATGCCGCCGCGAAACCCAACCCCTGGTTGTAGAGGGCGTGACGTTGCGCCAGCCGCACGCCGTTATGCACCTGGCGGCTGAACGCACCCAGCTCCGACCGCTCCCGTCCGAACACCTGCACAACCTGCACCGCCGAAAGCCGTTCAGCCGTCAGCCCATACAGGCGCGAGGAGAGCCGGCTCTGGGCCGTGCCGTTGCGTTTGATGCGTGGCCGCAACCAGATGAACACACCCGCATACACCGGGGCGGCCACGGCCAGCACCGTGGCCATCCGCCAATTCATGAAGAACAGCACACCAAACCCCACGGTGAGTTTGAACGGCTCCACCAGCATCTGGGACAGGTGTCCCTGGATGGTGTTCTGGATCCGGCCGACATCCGATTGAATGCGCGCGATGATGCGGCCGGTCTGCGTCCGGTCGTAGTACCCAAGGTGCAGCGCATCCAGCTTTTGTGCAATGCGCTCCCGGAACGAAATGGCCATGGTTTGTCCGATGCGCAGCGTCAAGAACGACGTAACCCAGTGGCAGGCCATGCCTATTGTGTGCAGGATCATGTTGATGCCGGCCACAAACAGGACACCGACGATCAGCACATGCCGACGGTCCATCGAGAGGGAGGGCGTGCGCATCTCCGGCGCCAGCACACGGTCGATCAGGTAGCGGTTCGTCATGGCAAAGAAATAGGCAATGGACGCCCACGTCAGAAGGGCGAAAAATGTCAGGACGATGGCGCGACGATGCGGTCGCAGAAATTCACGCGCGAAGCGTCCCAAGTCGTCCACATTGATGCCGGATTGTTCCTGCTGATCGGCCAGTGCGGTCCGCACGATGTGGTCAAGACGCTGACGTTTGCTTCGGCCGGTTGTCATGACTTGTCCCTCGCCGCGAGCCGCATCCGTTCATAGAGCCGACGGTAGGAACCATCTTCGAGCTGCATCAGAACGGCGTGGCTGCCCTGCTCGACAATGCGGCCCTTGTCCATCACCACGATGACATCCGCGCCGACGATGGTGGATAGGCGGTGGGCAACCACAAAGCTCGTCCGTCCCTTGAGCACGCGCTGGATGGCCCGCTGGATGGCCGCTTCGGCCTGGCTGTCCAGTGAACTTGTGGCCTCGTCCAGAATCAGGATACGCGGATTGCGCAGGATGGCGCGCGCGATGCTGACCCGCTGCTTTTGTCCAACGGACAGCTTGACGCCGTAGGACCCCAGTCGCGTGTCCAGTCCGTCCGGAAGACGGTCGACAAACTCGCCGATTTCCGCGGCCTCGCCGGCGGCTTCGATCTGTGCACGCGTCGCGTTCGGCCGTCCGTAGGCGATGTTTTCGGCCACGGTGCCCTCGAACACGACGGGACTCTGCATCACCACTCCGAACAGCGATCGCAGGCTGCCGAGGTCCACATCGCGGATGTTGGCGCCGTCGATCGTGATGTCGCCCTTCTGCACATCCCACATACGCATCAGAAGCGCGGTCAGCGTGGTCTTGCCGCAACCGGTGTGCCCCACGAGAGCCACGGACGTGCTGGGTGCGATGTGCAGACTGAGATCCTGGAAGAGCGGCTCATCCGGCTTGTAAGAAAAATGAATCTGGTTGAAGTCCACGCACCCTTCCGGAGCCGTGATGGGGGGGGCATTCGGAGCCGACGCGACGTCGGGATTTTGCGTGAGCACTTCAACAATGCGCTGCAGGGATACGCGGGTCTGGGAAAACTGGGCCGCAAAGGTCGTCAGTCGCAACGCCGGGCCGATCGCCATCCACACGTAGCTGTTCAGCGCCAGGAGATCGCCAAGGGTCATGCGATCTTCCAGAACATAGTAGGCCGCCAGTCCATAAATGATGGTGGACCCGTAGCCGGCGATCAGGTTACAGGTGGTGCCGAGAGCCACCGAGCTCATGCCGCTGATAAAGCTGTGTTTCAGGCCCTCATGGGTGCGCCCCAGATAGGTCTCGCGCTCGGTATCCTCCCGGTTGTAGATGC
>JAQBFL010000412.1:0-6241 GCA_032123415.1 bacterium
CCTCACGTGGTCGTTCATGATCGTGAAGTGGCGCGAGCTTGGGGAAGCCGGCCGCGCGTCACAGCGTTTCATCGACGAATACCGACGCGCGGCGCACGACTCCTGTGCATTCGACACGCTAAGTCTTTGTAGGCGCGTAGGTTGCCGAGCAGTGTGGATGGTTTGGAGGCCCTTAGCGGTGAAAAAGGCGGTTCAAAATTGACGTTTAAGCGACTTGCTGGGAAGTTGGACCTGTGCCGAACGCATCACGCTATCTTGAACCGGGATACACGTATCACCTGACACACCGGTGTCACGACCGGCGGTTTCTCCTGCGCACGATCCGGGAACGCAACGATTACCGGAAGTGGCTGCGTGAGGGGGCGCATCGCTACGGTATTCCGGTCTACAACTACTGCGTCACCTCCAATCACGTGCATGTGATCGTCCATGTGGACGATCCTGGTGCGGTCTCGTCGATGATGCAATTGGCATCCGCAACGGTCGCCCGCCACTGGAATCGGTTGAAGGAGCACGAGGGTTCGTTCTGGGAGCATCCCTTCAAGTGCACGATCATTCAGGGCGGGCAACACCTGTTGAACTGCATGCGTTACGTGTCGTTGAATATGGTGCGGGCGGGCGTGGTTGGCCACCCGTCCGAATGGCGCTGGTGTGGGGATGACGAACTGACGGGACGCCGAAGCCGCTATTGCCTTTTGGCCCTGGACCGCATGCTCGCAAGTCTGGAAATGCCTTCGATGGATGCGTTTCAGCGCCTGTATCGCGACGGGATCAACGAGCAGCTTGCGCGCCGGCAGGTTGCGCGCGAAGCGGCCTGGACGGAGGCGCTTGCCGTTGGCGACCAGGCGTTCGTCGAGCGCGCGGCCAGCAGCATCGGCCATCGCCAGCGCTTCATCTACTGCGAAGCCGGCACTGGGACTCCCGGCGCCGTCTGCGTCCGCGAGGCCAGCTCTTGTTACAAATCAGAAAGGGCCTGATTTTTTAATCCCAAGAGCCCCCAGGCCCGCGATTTTCATCATAAACCCTTGTCTTTAAAGTGCTTGTCGTGTCGAATGCACGCTTTCATCATCTCACCGCCGCACATGCGTTCGGGCTCAAGTAAGTGCCAACAACAATGACCGATCGATTGTTGACGCGCCGCGTCGAATGCGATAGCGTCAACGGCGAAACGGCACACCAATCCCGGTGCGCGCGCATGAGTTCGCGGCAAGGATAAGGAGCTGAGAATAGGATGGCAGCCAGGAAGCCGGCGGCGAAGAAGGTCGTGAAGCAGGCCCCTGCGAAGAAGGTGGTCAAGAAGAAGTAACGAAAACAACATCACGCGGCGCGCGGCCGCATGTTCGAACAATTCACATGGACGGCGGAACGGAATGGCCGTTATTCCCGGTCCGCCGTTGTCTATCAGGTGATGAGATGACATTCCCAGATATAGCGTCCGGCCTGCCCGTGGCCGGCATGATGTTAAGCCTGCAAACCTCGAGTGCTTCGGGGCAGGCGATCGTGGCGGTACTGTTCGTCGGGTCGATCCTCACGTGGTCGTTCATGATCGTGAAGTGGCGCGAGCTTGGGGAAGCCGGCCGCGCGTCACAGCGTTTCATCGACGAATACCGACGCGCGGCGCACCCGTTCACGCTCTTCCTGCGGAAGTCGCGCAGCGCAGCGCACCCGGTTGCCGTGGTCTACGCAGCGGTATGCGCAGAGGCCGAGAAGATGATAGCGGTCGGCGGTGCCGACCCGAATGCCGTCTTCATGGGCGGCGCGACAGCCGCAAGGAACACGCTCGACGCCCAGCGCATGGCCGCGGTGCGCAGCATGGTCGAGCGTGCCGTAACCGAGCGCTCGATGCTGCTCGAATCCCGCATGGGGCTGCTGGCAACGGCGACGACGACCGCGCCCTTCCTGGGGTTGCTGGGAACGGTGTGGGGTGTGATGGACACTTTTGCCGCCATGTCCGTCAAGGGCACCGCGATGCTCTCGGCCGTCGCGCCGGGCATCTCGGGAGCACTGCTGACCACCGTGATCGGACTGCTGGTGGCCTTGCCGTCGGCCATCGGCTACAATATGCTTAGTGAGCGCATCCGGCAGTTGACAGTGCGCACCGACCAGTTTGCGCAGGAGCTGGCCGCCGATATCGAACGACACTGCTGTCTGTAGACCGGCCGCGGCCGGTCCGTAAGTCGAGACCATGCGCAAAGCGCCACAGACAACGCTCAAGCCGATCAGCGACATCAACCTGACGCCGCTGATGGACCTGACGTTCATCCTGCTGATCACCTTCATCATCACCTTTCCCCTGATCGAGCAGGGCATCCCGGTGAACCTGCCCAAAGCCACAACCTCCGACATCACCGAGCAGAAGTCCCGGACGGTCACCGTCGACCGAGTCGGGGGGCTGTACCTGGACGATGTGCCCGTCAGCGCGGACCAGCTTCGCGTGCGGCTGGTCGAGCTGCGGGACGCCAACCCCGACGTGTCGGTCATGGTGCGTGCCGACGAGAGCCTGGCCTACGGGCGGGTGGTCGAGGTGCTGAAGATGCTGCACGCCGCGCAGATCGTCAAGATGGCGCTTGTAACGGAGGCCGAAGCGCGATGACGAGGCGATTCAGACGCTGCCTGATCGGGGTTTCGATCGCTCACGTCCTCGTGGTGCTGCTGTTCATGGCAATCCCGGGGTGCCGACAATTGCTCCGCCCCAAGAAGAACGAACTCGTCGTGCCGATAGAGTTCCTGGTCGAGGTGCCGTCCGAGCCTGCCCCCGCGCCTCCGGCTCCCCCGGCGCCGAAGCCGCCCGATCCCGAACCTCCCGCCCCCGAACCTCCCGAACCCGAATCCGTGGATCCGGCGCCCGTGCCGAAGCCGCCCAAACCGCCCAAACCGCCGATCGTGCCGAACAGGGAGAGGATCACGCGGAGGCCGACGCAACCGAAGCCGGTCCAGAAGCCGACGCTGACTCCCGAGGAGATCGAGAGGCTGCTCAAGATGGGAGCCAAGCCCTCGGACCGAACCTCTATTCCGGATGAGGATCCCCGTTGTCTTGACCTGATCAAGCGCGCTTTCTATACGGCGTGGACTCAACCGGTGGCGGCCCCGGGACTAAAGACCACAGTGACGTTCCGGCTGGCGGACGGCGGTGCGATCGTGTCATGGTCCATGGTCGGCAGTTCGGGCTCGGCGGAATTCGACGCGAGCGTCCGTGGCGCGGCGGATGCCGTGCGCCGTGTGGACGGGCTGACGCCCGGCTTTCTCGGCCGCTATCCCAGTGTCACGATCGCCTTCACCGTGGAGTAGTGCGGCGTCCGAATCACTGTGTGGACTGTCCCATCTTCAGGACTTTCGTCTGGCCCAGGTAGCGCAGGACGACGCCGCGGGATTCGATAGCCGTGATTTCCACGTCCATGATTGTCTCGCCGACAGCCTTCATCTCCCCGTTCAAGATGACGGAGCCGTGCCTGCCGCCGCCGAGAAAGCCGCCGACCGTAATCAACGGCCACTCGGTCAACTGCGGCGTGACGTCGGGCGGCGTGGGGTCCGCTTGGAGCGCAGGATCCTCAGGGCGTTGCACCCGAGGAAGGGAAAGCAACCGGCTGAGTCCGCCGGCAGGCTCTGACATCGACGCGGCGCCATTCGTGGATGCCACCTCATTCGACGGTGCCGAGCCTGCGGCGAGCAGGTTGGTGGCGGAAGCGGACGCCGTACTTATGGCGCCGGTGGTTGGCGGCGCGGCTATCGCGTCGTTCGCGTCCGGCGACGCGGGGACGAAATCGCTCTCGGAGGTTTGGGCGGGGTCCTCATTCGCGGCAGGCACTTCGGCACCGCCGCCCCACTTCTGATAGGCGCTGTAAGCGCCCAGCACCAGAGCGGCCACGAGCGCGAGCACGGCAAGCAGCGCGCCCGCCAGCGCATAGGTGTGCGAGCGCTTGCGCGCGGCTGGGACCGCGGCGGCCGGGACCGCCGGGTCGGATGCGCCGCGGCCCTTTTGCTGTTCGGCCTGCACCGCCACCGGCGCCTGGCGCGACAGGCCGATTCGGCGATGCCGGTCACCGGCGTCGGCATCGGCGTCGGCGGGGGCGGGGGGCGGCGCGGCTGGCGACGGGGGCGGCGTCTTCTCGGGTCCCTGGGCGTTCGCTTCTTCCTGCTGACGCTTCAAAGCTTCCTGGATCAGACTCATGACGTGCCCTCCAACTGTTTGATCGCACGATCAACGCATTTCGTATCGATGGAAAATGACTGCATGACGAACCCCGCGAGCAGGGCGTGATCGCAGACGGCATTGATCAGTCGCGGACAGCCGCCCGTATAGCGGTGAATCCGCTTGATCGCGTTCGGCTCGAACGAGGGCCGGTCCGTGGCGCCGGCGACCTTGAGCCGGTGATCGATGTAGCGCGCCACGTCTTCGGCCGAGAGGGGCTCGATGTGATAGCGCACGGTGATGCGCTGCCGCAACTGGCGCAGGTCAGGGCGTTTGAGCCGCGCCTGCAACTCGGGCTGACCGCAGAGCACGATCTGGATGAGCTTCTGCTGGTCCGTTTCGAGGTTGGAGAGCAGCCGCACCTGCTCCATCAACTGGGGCGAGAGGTCCTGAGCCTCGTCGATCACGAGCGCGACGTTGACGTTCTCGCGGCTCTTGCGCAGGAGAAACTCGTTGAGGGTTTCGATATAGGCCAGCCGGTCGCGGCCCTTTGCTTCGAGTCCGAAGTCGTGCAGCATGGCGCGCAGGAGCTGGGTCTCGGTGAGGGAGGGGTTCAGCACGAGAGCGGTCTCGACCCCTCCGTTGAGGGCGGCCAGCACCGCGCGGCACAGCGTCGTCTTGCCTGAGCCCACCTCGCCGGTCAGCTCGATGAAGCCCCTGCGCTGCGAGATGCCGAACATCAGGTGGTCGAAGGCCTCGCGGTGCTGTGGGGCGAAGTACAGAAACCGCGGGTCGGGCGTAATGTTGAAGGGGGGCTCGTTCAGGCGATAGAATTGCAAGTACACGCCCTCACCCGCCTTTCGCGATGCCCGGTTCAGCGCTCATGGCTGGGCTCATGCGCTTCGTCGTCCTGCCCGCCATGGTCGTGTTCGTCGCAGACATGCGCCGCATCCTGACGCCTCAGCAGGTCCCGCCAAAGTTGGGATGCCGGCACGGCGGGAGCGTGGCCTTCGCGAAGGGCCGTCAGCCGTTCGTTCATCGCCACCCGCTCGGGGAAGAGCTTGAGGATGAACTCGATGGCGCGGGCGGCATCCGCGAAGCGGCTGTCCAACTCGCACAGCAACGCCTTGTAGATCAGGATCTCCGCCAGATCGAAGCGGGCGGTCTCTTCGTCGGAGACTTCGTAGCGCGGCCAGAACGCCAGCGCGGCGTCGATTTCGCGTTCGGCCTCGTCGAAGCGTTCGTACCGTACGGCCAGCCGAGCGAGGTCGAGCTTGACCGGGTAGCAGAATGCGTTGCGGCGCTGGGCCTCCTTGAGCAGGTCGTGCGCGAGATCGGGCCGCCCCAACTGCGTGCCAAGCCAGAATGCCGCCACGCGCCAGATTTCGACGTTGTTCGGGTCAGCCTTCAGCGAGAGCCACAGCCACGGCATGATCTCGACCATCGAGGCCCCTTCGCGGTGCATGTGCCCCCGCGGCGAGGTTTCGTGCGCGATCCGGGCGAAGAAGCCATTCTCGAGCGCCCGCGTCACGTTGTTCGGCACGCCCCGGTGGAAGGTACGGTCGGCGGCGGAATAGAGGCTGGCGGCCATGGCCTGTCTTCCCTGACCGAGCAGGGCGGCGGCCATCCCGCCGCCGGAGCTCGGGCCCGCAGCGAATTGCGAGCGGGCGATCGTCAGCCCGCACGAGAGGCTGAACGCGATCAGCCATCCCGCGGCGAGCAGCAGCCACGGCACCCACGCCGCGCCACGCCGCGCCTCGATGCGCTCGGACCAGAATTTCATTCCATTCGTCTCCGTTCCCTGCGCCCGCGCCGTCAGCCCTTTGCTTCCTGCCGCCGGAACTCAGGCCGCGGCGCCGCGGTCGAAACGCTTGCGTCGGTAGGCCAGCCATGCGGCGAACAGCAGCACGGTCGTCACGGCCGCGCCGTAGGCCACAATCCACCCGAACACCATGGGGCTGATCGGCGGATACCCGTGCACGATGCGCTGCCGCAGGTCGAACACCTCCAGGTGCGGCAACGCGTGGTAAAGCCCCAGCAGCACCGAGGCTTTCAGCCCGCTCTCCCGGACCAGGAACTCCGGGATACGCGGTACGACCAGAAAGGCGGCGC
>JAQBFL010000413.1:0-5111 GCA_032123415.1 bacterium
TGTTTCCCCATCGCCGGTTCGGGCGGGTCAACCGGCCCAAATCGAGATCGAGCTGCTCGATGAAGCGTACCTCCCGTCGCCGGGTGCCCAGTTGTCTTGCATGGTCTCGTGGATCGGCAAGGACGGGGTCAAGGCCGCTCAACTGGCGGCGGCCCTGGAGATCGGCCGGCGTATCTCCCTGCCGGACTCGCGCGCGAAGGTCCGCATCGCCGGCACCAAGGAGGCGACAGCCCGACTGCAATCCCAACTGCACGGACTGCCGGAAGAGCATTTCCGCGTGCTTTTCCTGAACCGCAAGGGGATGTTGCTCGAAGACGCTCTTCTTGCGGTGGGTTCAGTGGACCAGGCCCGGCCGCCCATCCGGTTGATCGTCGCGCGGGCCTTGCAGGCGAACGCAAGCGCCGTGATTCTGGGGCATAACCATCCCTCGGGCGCGGCGGAGGCCAGCGAATCGGACCGGCTTTTCACTGAGGACGTTTTGAAGGCGCTGAAACCGATCGGCGTGAAGGTCTGGGAACATGCTATCATCGGGGCCGACGCGGCTTTCAGTTTCGCCGACAGCGGCCTGCTGGACGAGATTACCTTTGCGAGCGGGGCTTGAAATACACTAATATTGATGTTGTCATATCATGGACTTCCATGTAGAGTTTTATGTGTCGGAAGCAGGACGGTGTCCCGTGCTGGAGTTTGTTGTCATGAAGAAGACCAACTTTGAACTCTATCTGGAGGAACAACTGAAAGATCCCGTCTTTGCCGAGCGATTCGAAGCCGCCGGCGAGGCGTGGGATGTGGCCCTGAAGATCGCCGCCCTGCGCGAAAAGGCCGGGCTATCCCAGAAGGAACTGGCTCGCAAACTCAAGACCTCGCAACAGCAGATCAGCCGCCTGGAGTCCCCCGCCTACGAAGGGCACTCCCTGAGCATGCTTCGCCGCGTGGCGCACGCTCTCAACGCCGAAGTGAAAGTCGTGTTCCAGCCGGCGCGCAGCGACAAACATGCCGTCGTGGCCGAGTCTCGCGCGAAGTACGGGAGCCGATGATGACCCCGGAACAAAGACAGGAATTGCTGCGGATCATCGAGAAGGGCGAGGAGATTTCGCCGGAGTGGGCACGCATCCTCTTCCCACCTGAGAAACGGGAATACGAACTCGTTTACCACGGCAAAGACCGCGAAGAGGACATCATCGCGGATACGCTGACCGTACCGCTCCAAGCCGTCCGCACATCCATGGGTGGGGCTTGGTCAGTCAGCCAGCCAGGATGTTCCGATGTATGGATGTTCGACGTTCGATGTTCAATGTTCGACGTTGCTTGCAAAACCCGTCGAGAAGCAACGGCTCGGCACAGCCTCGCCCTCCAGATGCGGAAATAGCGCTGTATTTTGAATGGAGGTGAGCCGCGGAAGGGTTTTGCAGGCGCCTCTAGGTTCACTGTCTTGCGAACCGCGGCAGACGGGCGGCCGGAATGGCGTCGAGGCGCGGCAGGGCCTCGTCCTTGGGGGAAAGCAGCTTGTCGCCCTCGGCCCATTCGATGCCGACGGTCGGATCGTTCCACACCAGGCCGCACTCGTCCTCGGGCCGGTAGACCTCGGTGCATTTGTACGTCACGTCGGCGCGGTCGCTCAGGACGCAGAACCCGTGGGCGAACCCCTCGGGGATGAAGAGCTGGCAACGGTTTTCGTCGGAGAGCACCTGCGCCACCCAGCGGCCGAAAGTCGGCGACCCGCGGCGGAGGTCGACGGCCACGTCGAACACCGTGCCCCACACGACGGAAACGAGCTTCGCCTGGGGGTGCCGCAACTGGTAGTGCAGCCCGCGCAGCGTGTGGCGTCGGGAGTGCGAGTAGTTGTCCTGAACGAACGCGCGGTCGATGCCGAGCGCGGCATACCTGGGTGCGTTGAAGGTCTCCATGAAAAATCCGCGCTGGTCCTCGAACACGTCGGGGTGGACCAGCAGCACGTCAGGAATCTCCGTGGGCATGCACATCAAGGCCATGGTCAGCTCCTCCCGCCGCATTCAGCCGCCAGCTCCGACCGGTAGGCTTCGGCAAACGCGTCCACATCCATCTCCCACGGGAGCATACGGTTTAGCCCCAGCGCCTTCAAGCGCGCGTTCTCCAGGATCGAATTGGCCGGGCGCGCGGCCGGGCGCGGGTATTCGCGGGTTGTGCATGCGGTCACGTCCGCCGCGATGCCCATGGCCTTGAGGAACCTCGCCGCGAAGTCGAACCACGAGCAGCAGCCCTCCGCGGTGGCGTGGCAGATGCCCGGCGGCGGCCGGTCGATCACGGCGGCGATCTGTTCGGCCAGGCGCCGCGACCAGGTCGGCGAGCCGAACTGGTCGTTCACCACGCGCAGCGGCTCGCCCGGCCGTTCGAGCGCCCGCCGCAGGATGGCCTTGGGAAAGTTGCGTCCGCGCCGCCCATACAGCCAGGCCGTGCGCAGGATCGTGTGGCCGCCGCCGGCCGCGGCCACGGCCCGTTCGCCTTCCAGCTTGGTCCGCCCGTAACACGAGACCGGACCGGCCGCGTCCGTCTCGACATAGGGCGCCGGCGCGGGCCGCACGCCATCGAACACATAGTCCGTCGAGAGATGCACCAGCCAGGCGCCGCCCGCGGCGGCGGCGCGCGCCAGTACGCGCGGCCCTTCGGCGTTGGCCCGCCGCGCAAGGTCCGGCTGCGCCTCGCAACCGTCGACGTCCGTGAACGCCGCGCAATTGACGATCGCCTGCGGCGTGACGGCGAGCATCATCGCCGCTACGTGCTCGGCCTCGGCAATGTCGCATTCGGGCAGGTCGAACCCGCTGACCGCGTGGCCGGCCCGCGCCAGGACCTCGAGGCAATCCGTTCCGAGTTGCCCGCCCGCGCCCGTGACCGCGATTCGCATCGTTGCTCCCGTTCAGCCGCGATTCGGCAGTTCAACTTACGTTTCCGTCGTAAGTGACCAGACATCAGTCCGTGTGGTTTTCCACTGATCACTGATCGCTGATCACCGACCACTGATTACTGATTACCGATTACTGCTCGTTCCAAAGTATCCTCAGCCGCGGCCCAGTATCGCAAAGTCGCCCGTGAACGGCAAGTTCGGCGGCAGAAGGATCGGGAATGGGCGGAGAGGGTATGATAGACGCAGCCCAGTTACAGCGTGTCCACCGGACTGACGACCCCCATCGGCCCCTTGTTGAGCACGTGGGTGTAGATCATGGTGGTCTCCACTTTGGCGTGGCCGAGCAGCGCCTGCACGGTGCGGATGTCCTGCCCTGCCTCCAGCAGATGCGTGGCGAAGCTGTGGCGGAAACAGTGCGGCGTGAACCGTATGGTCAGTCCCGCTTGCCGCACGGCTTCGCGAACCGCCCGCTGGATCTGCTGTTCGTCCAGATGGTGGCGTCGGACGTGGCCGCTCCGCGGGTCGGTGGAGTAGGCCCCGGCCGGGAACACATACTGCCAGCCCCAGTCGAAGGGCGCGTTGGGGTACTTGCGGGCCAGAGCGCCCGGCACCTCGACCTCGTGCATGTTTTGCACCTTATCGGTCTCGTACAGACGCCTGCGCTGCTGGAGCCAGTCCCGCAAGTCGGCCGCGTACCTGGCGGGCAAAGGCACATACCGGTCCTTGTCGCCCTTGCCGTGGGCGACGATACGGTTCTGATCGAAATGCACGTCCTGGACCCGCATGCCAAGAAACTCCTCGATCCGCATGCCGGTTCCATAGAGCAACCCGGCGATCAGGTGTTCCCTGCCGTCCAGCCGATCGATCACGGCCTTTACCTCCGCCCGGCTGGCCACGACGGGCAGGCGCAAACCGCGCCGAGCGCGGGGAAAGTCGCTGAAGTCCCCGATCTCCTTCTTGATGACCTTCTTGTAGAGAAACACCACGGCATTCAGGGCCTGGTTCTGAGTTGAGGAAGCTACCTGCTCGTCCATGGCGAGATGACGCAGGAATGCGTGCACGTCAGCGGCGCCCAGTGTCGAGGGTTTCCGCCATCCGTGGAAAATCACGTACCGCCGGATCCAAGCCAGGTAGGTCTGCTCCGTTCGATAGGAATAATGTTCCACGCGCAAACACACCTTGATTTTGTCCGCGAGCACCGACCAGTTTACGGATCCGGGAGCCGGCTTGACGGGGGATGCGCCGGCACGCGCTTGGGACTTCGCTCCCGTGCCGCCGACAGCAGTGCCCGCCGACGCCGGAGACTCCGGTTTCAAGGTCGGCACAGGACGCACCTTTCTCTTGACGCCTCGTGCGGCTACACCGTAACCTGCTCTCGATCGCTGCGCCATCGGCGATGGCGACTGCGGAGCGTTGGCCGCCGATGGCTTCGGCACGGGTGGAGCCGGCGGAGCCGCTTGTGCGGGCACGGGAGGGCTGGTATGCGTGACGATGTAACCGCCGGGCCAGCGCGGCTCCGCGTTCAAGGGCGCGGCGGCCCGATTCCCGTCTTGACGCATAGCAGGCCTCCTGATTATTGTGATATGCGTCAACATATCATAGGATATAGAGGCATGTCAACAAGCTTCTTGACGGTTTGCGGGTCACGTGTCCCCGCTATTTTTGACGCATAATAAGATGTTGGATTCATGAGATGAAACAGATCGCAAGATGCATCTTCCTCCTGCTCGGCGCAGCATTCCTGTGCGGATGCGCGACGCCTGGGTACATGTCCGACCGGATGAACGATGCAGCCGATATCGTCACCCTCTCTTGCTCCGTCGGCGCTGGCGCGAAAGCCCGTGTTGGCCCAGTCCATGCCGGGGTTATCGCAACAGCGGGCTACATGGGACTGCGTGGAGGCGAATGGTCCGGCAGTGGAGAGGAATCAGTTGAGTTTGAGGCCCTCGTTCTTCCGACTGAGGAAGGATTCGCATTCGAGCAGTTCGAGCCAGCCGACCTCGCCTGCCGGCGAGGCAAGGGATTCACTGCCTCGAGTGCTGTGCCGTTTCTGACTACGTCACTCGCGGCACCGGAAACCCAGCCTCTCCCCAGACTTGAGCGCGCCCATCCTGACTATGGATACTTCACGCAGCTCGAAGTGTCCATTGGTGCAGTCTGGGTCGGGCGGCTTGGCTTCAATCCCGGCGAACTGCTTGACTTCGTCCTTGGCTGGACGACCTTGGACATT
>JAQBFL010000414.1:0-6732 GCA_032123415.1 bacterium
CCCGTAATCGTCCACCGGTCCCCGTCTCATCCGTCTTCATGAAGGGGTTATGCAAGAGCCTCCTCCGTTTCATCTCCCGAACGGTTGAGTTCTCAATCTCCAGTCTCAATCTCCAGTGTTGCAAGCGGGGGCACAAGCGGATAGTTTGACCCGTGTGAGAACCTGGTTTGTCCTGTATCTGAAACCGCGCTGCGAGAAGAAGACGGCCGACCATTGCGTCCGGCTCGAGGTGCCGCACTACCTCCCGCTGCGCTCCGAAACCAAGGTGTTCCAACGTCGGCGCGTGACGGTCGCCAAACCGGTGTTTCCCGGATACCTCTTCGTCGCCTTTGACGACCGCCAACGCATCGAACTGTTGAAGACCAACCATATTGTGCGCATCCTGGAGCCGGCCGGCCGGCGCGAGCTGCTGCATCAGCTCGCCCAGATCCGCAAGGCGCTGCGCATCGATCCGTCGCTGGGCGCCGCGGCCGCATTGACCCGCGGCCGCGCCGTGCGCATCCGCGGCGGGCCCTTCCTCGGCGTGGATGGCCGCATCGAGGCGCTGCGCGGCGAGACCGAGGTCTGGCTGAACGTCGACATCCTCGGACAGGCCGTCAAGGTCAAGATCGAACGCGCCTTGATCGAGGTCCTGGACTGAACGCTGGACTGAACGCCGCCGGCCGTCCTGTCGGCCGTCCTTGACGCGGCGGAGCGCGGCCGGTATGGTTGGATGGTGACAGGAGGCGGTCATGTCCACGCATTGGAAACCTTGGCTATGGACGGCGGCAGGCGGCGCGCTTCTGCTGGCGGCGGCAGGCGCCTGGCTGGCCATCCGCGCGGCCCGGCCGACCGCCGACGCCTCGCCACCCTTCGTGCCGCCGACGCGGACCGCGGACCTCGCGACGCGTATCGGTTCGGCCGGGCGCCCCGTCCCGCTGCCTGCGGACGACGGCACCGCTGGCGATGCGTTGCCGCCCGCGGTAGACCCATCCACCAACACGCCGCCCGAGCGGGGGCTCAAGGCCGAAGCGCCCCGCCTCACCACCATGGGCGAGCTGTATCGCCTCTTGTCGGAACTCAAAACCGCCCAGGGCGCCGACCTCAACAGCAACCTCGCGGCCCTCGGCAGACAACTGGCCCTCGAGGATTTCGACAACGCCCTGCGCCTGATGCGCGCGGTGTCGGACTACCACACGCGCCTCGGCCTCGCTCGCGGCATTTTCGAGCTGCGCGGCGTGGTCAACGGCGCCGAGGCGTTCCGCATCGCCATGGGCTTCAACCCCGGAGACGACGACGGCATCCCTAACGCGCGGCGCTCGCAAGACCGCCAGTTCTTCTACGAGTCCATGGTCGCGGCCCTGCGCGGATGGAGTTTTACGAACCCGGCGGCCGCGGCCGCCGCCCTGTCTTCGGTGCCCGCCGACTACGCCGCCGCCGCGGCGGCCGTGGTCTACGGCGAGTGGGGCAAGTCCGATCCCTGGGCCGCACTCGCAGCCGCCCAGACCGCGGCCCCCGCCATCCGCACCCAGGTCGCCCCGGCCATCGTCCGTAACTGGGCTCAATCCGACCCGGCCTCGGCGTGGGACTACACGGTGCGCCAGACCGAGGCCCAGTTCCCTGGACGCAGCCGCCTGCTGGCCGCCATCGCCGCCACCTGGGCCGAGGTGGACGTGGCCGCCGCCCTGCGGCGGGTCGACGACACCCTGACGGACGACGCCGAATACGCGGAGGTCGTCGAGCGCATGGCCCAGACGCTGTTTCGCAAGTCCCCCGAAAACGCGGCCACGCTGTTCGCGGCCGTGCCCGGACTCTATCAGAAACAGCCCGGCATCCTGGTGCGCGCGATCGAATCCTGGACGCGCGAGGCGCCCGCCGCCGCCGCGCTCTGGGCGGAAGACGCCCCGCGCGGCGAGGTGCGCGACATCGCGATCAAGGGCGTGGCCGCCTATTGGGCGCAGAAGGATTTCGACGCCGCGTTCGCCTGGGCCGGCCGTTTCGGCGCCCAGGTCGACCGCGCATACGCCCTGAGCAACATCGCCTTGCAGCAGGGCGAGCGCTATCCCGGCCGGGACGCCTCGTGGATTCTGCGGGAAGCGGACGACTTCGTGCGGGCCCGCGCCGTGGCGGGCTATATCTCCGGCGCGGTGCGCCGCGGAGGCGACGCGCAGGTTGCCGAGGCGCTACGCCGGCACATCGGCGGCGACGCCATCGACCCCCTCTACATCGAGACAGCGCTCAGTCGAGCCCGCATCTCCGAGGAACTGCGCGCCTCGCTGCTCGACTTCCTCGGCCAATGAGCGCCCCGACCGCCAACCACGACTCCGTCGTCAGGACATCTTGCGCCAATATATCTTGCCTGCCCCCGCCTACCGCGCTACAATCATCACATGAAAAGAACGCTCATGTTTTCGGTTGGCGCCCTCGTGGTTGTGGCAGCGGTCATGACGACGAATACGGCACATGGCCGCGGAGCGGCTGACAGCCCACCGGGGGCTCTCGTGACCACGGAGAACCTCGGCCGACTGGCCGCGGGCGCGGCGTTCGACCTGCAGAACCGCGAGATGTCCGACAAGCGCGGCGGCGTGTTCACAGCCGAGACGCGCAGCTACTATGCCACTTTGTCGGTGGACCTGTTGCACTGGCTGACCGTATCGGCCGGCGGGGGTCAGTCCGAGGTCAAGCCCGCCAAGTCCTCCGGATACGGAGACGGCGAGGGCATGTGGACGGCCGGCGTGGAAGCGAATATCTGGGAGCATGAGGTCAAGCTGCCAACGTTCATGGCCCATATTCTGCGCGTCCAGGGCGCCTACCGGCATTTCGACCACGAGGCTGACTTGGGCGGTGAGACTCTGGCCTGGACCGAGGACACTACATCGCTGACGCTCAACTTCGAATTCTTCACCCACCCCGCGATAGACAGCTCGCCGGCCCTCCCGTACAGCGCCGTGTTCTCGGCGGGTCCGGCTTCCTCGATCGTCGACGGCGATGCGGGCCCCGGCAACGATTTCGAGCAGAACGACGAGTTCGGCATGGTGTTCGGTCTCGACCTGAAGCTGGCTCCGAACGTTTCGCTGGGCTGGCAGGGACGAGCGTTTAGTGGGGACCTGTCGCATACGGCGACCGCGGTCTTCCACTTCTAGAGGAAGAAAAAAGAAACAGGAGGAGACGCCATGAAGACCGGTACGATATCGGCGGTCGGAATGATCGCCATGGGCGCCATGCTGGTGTCCGGATGCACGACGACGCAACAGTCCACGGGCGCGGGCGCCGTGGTGGGCGGGGGCTTGGGCGCGGTGATGGGCCACAACCTCGGCGGCGGATCCGGGGATCGCGACAAGGGTGCGCTGATTGGCGCGGGCCTGGGCGCTTTGGTGGGGAACCAGATGGGCAAGCAGAAGGAGACTCAGCAACAGATGGACGCGCGAGTGCGGGCCATGGAAGCCGAGTCCCAGAAGCAGACCGCCTGGATCACCAATCCCAACGGATCCCGCACCCCGGTTGTGCTGACCCGCGCCTCGGGCGGCATGTGGGTGGGCCCGCGCGGCGAGTACTACTCCTCGTTTCCCACGGAAGCGGAACTGAAGCCTCTCTACGGGCTCTAATCCGCATCGTTTGGGTCGCTGAGCCGGGAACGGTCGAGTAGTCGGCCGTTCTCGAACAACACGCCTTCAGCCGCCAGCAGCGTTTCTTTGCGTTGCAGCGTGTCGGTGGCCAGCCCCCCCATGAAGCCCCCGAGCGTGCGGTCTGCCGCGATGACGCGGTGACAGGGCGTCTCGGGTGCATGGGGGTTGCGCTTAAGCGCCTGCCCCACCGCCCGCGCCGAGCCGCACCCGATCGCCCGCGCGATCGCGCCGTAGGTCGTCACACGCCCCCGCGGAATCGAGCGAACCGCCTCGTAAACCCGCTCGTCGAAAGCGGATGTCTTCATGCGCAACTCCTGTTCTCCTGTTGTCAGTCTAGTCCGCGGGTAGTAGGGTGTGCAAGCCATGGCATCGACCGACGAGAGATTGGATCCGGCAGGCGAGGCGCCAAGCGACCCGACGGATGAGGCGCTCATGCTGGAAGCGCGGGGAGGTTCCGCGCCCGCCTTCGAAACCATCGTCCGCAGACGTCACCGCGACCTGATGAACTATTTCGTCCGCATGGGCGTTTCAACCCATGAAGCCGAGGACATGACGCAGGATACCTTCGTCCGGTTGTTCAGATACCGCGACCGGTACGCGCCGCGGGCGCAATTGCGGACGTTTCTCTTCGTCATGGCCCGGCAGGTGTGGATTGACCGGTGGCGGCGGCGGGCCAACCGCGAGCGACGGGAGGAGGCGGCGCGGAGCGACGCCGAGGCGGGCGATAGCTTCAGCACCGCGACCGATGCGGCGGCGGCTCGTGCCGAGGAGGCGTTGCGGCGCCTGCCCGAACCGATGCGCGAGGTCGTGTCCCTGTGCTTCTACGGCGGGTTGCGCTACGGCGAAATCGCCGAGGTGCTCGGCGTGGCGGAGGGCACGGTCAAGTCGCGCATGTTCCACGCGTTGCGCAAGCTCAGGGAGGAGATGCGGTGAAGCGACGTTCGACGAGACATCCCGGTGACGGCGAGACCCGCCTGGCGGACCTGACCGCGCGGTTCCTCGGCGAGCCGTCGGCGGCGGCCGTGCCGACGGCGGCCGGCCACGTAATCGACACGGCGGAACTTTGCGCCGAAGCCGCCGCACTCGAACGCACCGCCGAGACGTTGCGTCGTCTCGCACCGCCCACCGTGGCCTGCGAGCTGCCGGATCGCATCCTGGCCGCGGTCGCCCGCGAACGCGCGCTCGAACGGACCCGCTCGCGCATCCGCTTCCCACGGCCGGTCCGCCCGCTCTCCCGCGCGGCCGCGGTCTTCCTTGCCGTCGCACTCGGTGGCGTCATCGCGTGGATGGCCGCCGTGGAACGTCGCCAGCCCATGAACGACGCGGGCGCCTTGCCGGCCGCCCTCGACGACGCGTTCGCCTGGCTTCGCGCCGCCCAGGAGTCCGACGGGTCCTGGCGGCCCGAGCGTTGGGGCGGCTCGGCCGAATACACGGTTGGCCTGACGGCAAGCAGCCTCCTGGCCCTGCTCAGCGAAACGAACGAGCGCGCACGCGTCCATGACAAGCCCACCATCGAGCGGGCCGCGCGCTTTCTGGTGGCCAGCCAGGCGCCGGCCGGCCGGTTGGGACCGGCCTGCGCGGGCGATCTGTACAACCACGCCATGGCCACGCTGGCGTTGCTGGAGGCGCGGACGCAGGCGCCCGACTCCGTGCCGCCAGAGACCATCGAACAAGCCATCGATTTCATCGTGCGGCGACAGTTGCCGAGCGGCGGGTGGGGCTATGCCGGAGGAGACGATACCGGCGCCAACACCGGTATTTCCGTGTGGCAGCTCATGGCTCTGCACCGGGCCCGGAGTCAAGGTCGGTTGAACGATGCGCGCAGCCTGTTGCGGGGGCGGTTCTGGCTCAGCAGCATGACGGACGGGCGCGGGCATTTCGGTTATCGTAAACCCGCGGACAGCGTTGGCCAGGACGCCACGCTCACCGCCATGGGCGCCTACTGCATGGCCCTGATCTCGGACGGACTGGAGCGCCAGCCGACGCAACCGGCCGAGGCCGCGGCATCCGATGCGCCCGATTTCTACCATTGGTTCTTCGCGGCGGCGGCGTGGACGGCCGGCGCCGAGTCCGACCCCCGCTTCCCGGCTGCTCTTGCGCGCAACCTGCTTGCCCTGCGCGAACCTGAGGGCGAACTGAAAGGCTCATGGCGCCCCGTGGGACGCTGGAGCCAAGCCGGAGGCCGCCTGTACAGCACCTCCATGGCCATCCTGTCGCTCGCCCAGGCAACCGGCAGCCCCGCCCCACGCGGGGGCTGATAGCCCTTCTTGCCGGGCTGATTGACTCAAGAGCCTCAACCAAGAGACAGAATGTCCCACACCCGCTTCTTCTTGAAGAGATCGCGCCATTACGTCGCGCTTTTTCAATCCGCCTCCGGAGATTGCGCGTGAGTCCTGTAGTATCTTATAGTATTGTACATCAGATACTTACGTCATATAGGCGGTCGATCCTGCATCGACTTGGCACGCCCGCTGCTTACTGGATCGGGAAGTGCAGCGTGCTTTCAACGTACCTGTTCGCTTTGACGAAAGGACGGTTCAGGTTTTATGGCAAAGGTTCTCGGGATAGATTTGGGGACGACGAACTCGTGCATGTCCGTCATGGAGGGTGGCCAGCCTGTGGTGATCCCGAATGCCGAAGGGCAGCGCACGACCCCTTCCGTGGTGGCTTTCACCAAGAGCGGCGAACGCCTGGTCGGGCAGGCTGCGAAGCGGCAGGCTGTCACGAACCCGAAACACACGATTTACTCGATCAAGCGTTTCATGGGGCGAAAGTTCGATGAAGTGGCCCATGAAATCGCGTTGGTGCCCTATGAAGTTGTGCGAGCGAAGAACGGCGACGCCCATGTGCGCATCGGCGATCGCGTCTATTCGCCGCCCGAGATTTCCTCGATGATCCTGCAGAAGCTCAAGGCGGATGCCGAGGCATACCTGGGCGATACGATCACCGAGGCCGTGGTCACGGTGCCCGCCTACTTCAACGACAGCCAGCGGCAGGCGACGAAAGACGCCGGACGCATCGCGGGGCTGGAAGTGCTGCGTATCATCAACGAGCCCACGGCGGCGGCAGTGGCGTACGGGCTGGACAAGAAGAAGGAAGAGACGATCGCCGTCTACGACTTCGGCGG
>JAQBFL010000415.1:0-3303 GCA_032123415.1 bacterium
TTCGACGTCTGTCAGAACATCATGAAAGCGGCTTTCAACGACCTTCCGTTCAAGTCGCGGCATGCCTTGGGAACCGTGAACTCGATCAACTGGGCGCGGTTGCTGGCGCAGGTGGTCTACTACTTCCATGCCGCCTTCCGCGTCATGGAGCGCACCGGCGCGCGGCGGGTCCGCTTCGCCGTGCCGACGGGCAACTTCGGCGACATCTTCGCGGGGTACCTCGCGCTGCGCATGGGCCTGCCCATCGGCAGGCTGGTGCTGGCGACCAACGAGAACGATATCCTGGCGCGCTTCTTCGCTTCCGGCGATTACAGTCTCGGCGAGGTCACACCCACGCTGAGCCCTTCGATGGACATCCAGGTTGCCAGCAACTTCGAGCGCTACCTGTACTACAGGCTGGGCGGGGATTCCGGGAGGCTGTGCGCGCTGATGGCGTCCTTCGCCCGGACGGGTCGGTTGTCGGCGGCGGACCTTCCGCCGGACGCCACGGGCGCGATCGTGGCGGGCCGGGCGGATCGCGCCGGGACGCTGGGAACCATGCGTAGCGTCTACGAGCGCCGCGGCTACCTGCTGGACCCGCACTCCGCCGTAGGCGTGCACGTGGCGCGGGCGCACCTGGACGCCGACGAGCCGATGATCTATCTGGCCACCGCTCACCCCGCGAAGTTCCCCGAGGCCGTGCGCGAAGCCATCGGGCAGGACGCGGGGCGGCATCCCGCCGTCGATGCGCTGGCCGGATTGCCGACGCGCATGGTCGTATTGCCCGCCGCCGTCGGCGTGGTCAAGGCGTACGTGGCGCAGCACACCTGAGCCCCGCCCCCTCCGCTACTCGCCTTGCTCGGCCAGGCGGCGCGGGCGGCGCGGCGGGTCCGCGCAGTCCGGCGGGCGCGAAGCCCGACAGCTTGCAGCCCCCGGTTGCGCCGCCGGATTCTTCGGTCGAGGAGTCTTCCATGCTCCACTTGACGGAGTCCGGGGCGGGTTCGAGCCACCGCTCGATATTGTGGAGCAACTCTTCGGCCTTCTCAAGGCCTGACTGCTCCAGGGGCACGGCGAGTTCGACGTTCTTCTTGTAAAGTTCGCCCGCCGCCGCGGCCACCGGCGGCGCGCAATCCCGCGCCCCCCGGCCTGTACGCCGGATGCGGTCTGTCAAGGATTCTGCCCCTTGCTCGGAATCTCTCATGTTCGTCCGGAGAAAATGAACTCTGTGCTTGCGCCGTGCTTCGTGGAGGTGGTCAAGCACATCCGCCACGTAGACGGCAATTGCAATTCCCAGGGACAGTTGCCGATTTTCAGTGGCATTTCTATTGACTGGAGGCCGCGACTTCTGGTAAACATAAAGGTCCTTTTGAGGATCCGCTAGCGCGGGCCGCCGGGAGGAAGACGGACATCCGGACACGCCGCGAGGCGCCGGGTGCATGCTGACAGCAACGCTGAAAATCGGAGGAACGGAGCATGGCAACGAAGGTTGGTATCAATGGATTCGGACGGATCGGCCGGCTGGTGTTCAGGGCCGCACTGAAGAACCGGGACATCGAGGTCGTGGGGATCAACGATCCGTTTATCGACCTGGACTACATGGTCTACATGCTGACCTACGACACGGTGCACGGCCGGTTCGACGGCGATGCGTGCGTCACGAACGGCAAGCTGGTCGTCAACGGCAAGTCCATCGCGATCTTCGGGGCGATGAACCCCGAGGAGATTCCGTGGGGTCAGGTCGGCGCGGAGTATGTGGTCGAGTCCACCGGCGTGTTCACCACGATCGACAAGGCCAAGGCCCACTTGAAGGCCGGCGCGAAGAAGGTGGTGATCACGGCCCCGTCCGCCGATGCGCCGATGTTCGTGATGGGCGTCAACCACACGTCCTACAAGCCGGAGATGGACATCGTCTCCAATGCCTCGTGCACGACGAACTGCCTGGCGCCGCTGGCGAAGGTGCTGCACGACAACTGGGGCATCGAGGAAGGCCTGATGACGACGGTGCATGCCACGACGGCGACGCAGAAGACCGTCGACGGTCCGTCCAAGAAGGACTGGCGCGGCGGGCGCGCGGCCGCCGGCAACATCATTCCCTCGAGCACGGGCGCGGCGAAGGCGGTCGGCAAGGTCATTCCTTCCCTGAACGGCAAGCTCACCGGCATGGCGTTCCGTGTGCCGACGCTGAACGTTTCGGTAGTGGACCTCACATGCCGCCTGGCCAAGCCGGCGAAGTACGACGAGATCAAGGCCGCAATGAAGGCCGCCTCGGAAGGCCCGATGAAGGGCATCATGGGCTATACGGAGGACGAGGTTGTTTCGTCCGACTTCGTGGGCGAGACCTGCACGTCGGTGTTCGATGCCAAGGCCGGCATTCAGTTGAACGACCGTTTCGTCAAGGTCGTGTCCTGGTACGACAACGAGTGGGGTTACTCCTGCAAGGTTGTCGATCTGATGCGGCACATGGCCACAGTGCAGTGAACGGCAGACGGAGCGGGCGGCCGGGCGAGGGCGGGATGAAAACTCCCGCCCGGCGCCGGGCCGCCGGAGGCGCCGAGGGTACTGAGGGCGAGGAGATCGTTTCATGAGCAAGAAGACCGTTCGGGATGTCGCGCTGAAGGGCAAACGAGTGTTGATGCGCGTGGATTTCAACGTGCCGGTCGAGGGCGGCAAGGTCGGGGACGACACCCGCATCACGGCAGCGCTGCCGACCATCCGCTACGTTCTGGAGCAGGGCGCGTCGCTGGTTCTGATGAGCCACCTGGGGCGTCCCAAGGGCGGGAAGGTGGAGCCGGAGTACAGCCTGAAGCCGGCCGCCGAGCGGCTGGGATGCCTGTTGGGCAAGCCCGTGGCCATGGCGGCGGACTGCGTGGGCGACGCGGTCAAGCAGGCCGTTGCCGCGCTGCGGCCCGGCGATGTGCTCATGCTGGAGAACGTCCGCTTCCACAAAGAGGAAGAAGGCAAGGCCAAGGTTGCCGAAGACGCCTCGGACGCGGAGAAGAAGGCCGCCAAGGCGGAGATGAAGAAGCGCCAGCTCGAGTTCGCCCGCCAGCTTTCGGAACTGGGCGACGTCTATGTCAACGACGCATTCGGGACGGCGCACAGGGCGCATGCCTCGACGGCCGTCGTGGCGCAGTTCTTCCAGGAGCGGCTGAGCGGCTTCCTCATGGAGAAGGAGCTCGCCTACCTGGGCCAGGCGCTGACGAGTCCCGACAAGCCCTTCGTGGCGATCCTGGGCGGCGCCAAGGTCAGCGATAAGGTCAACGTGATCATGAACCTGCTCGGCAAGGTGGACAGCCTGATCGTGGGCGGGGCCATGGCGTACAC
>JAQBFL010000416.1:0-5947 GCA_032123415.1 bacterium
GCCGAACAGCACGCAGGCCACCGGGCGATTATACCGGTCCCGCACCAGGTAGCGCATATTCTCGCCGACGGTGTTGCGATGGCCAAGGTAATGTTCGTGGGCGAGCAGGCCGTTGAACAGGCGCGCGTCGTCCGATCCCGGCACGACGATGCTCACCTGAAGCGGTTGCAGGTCGCGCAACGCACCGCGGATCGGGTCGGCCGGCGGCGCGACCGGTTCGACCAGCCGGTTGCGCCGCCCGTTGGGCGAAGGGGCGCACCGCGCGGGTAGCCGCAGATGCCCCGCCCGTTCCAGTTTCAGCAGCAGCGTGCGCGCCGCCATGTCCTTTGGGCGGCCTTGCGCGTTATGCCAGTTCCAACGCGCACACAGTTCGCGGCTCAGGCGCGTGCGGTTCCAGTCGGGGTGCGCGTCCAGCAAGCCGCGAATCAGCCCCATGTCCGACTCGTCGCGCCTCCGCCCCTGTATGACCATGACGCTTGCCATGCCCGAACAGTACGACAAACGTCGCGCTGAGTGCAGTCCAACAAACAATCGTGTAGACCTGATCGGGTTCCACCGTCTCGTAATAGTGAACAACCCTGTTGCGAAACTGCGCCATCAGGCGATAGCGTTCGGCATTCGCCGAACTCAGAACGCCGTTCTCGGCCAGCACGATGTTCTGCGGAACGCTCGAAGAGGCGGATTCCTGATCTTAGCACTGCATAGCGCAGCACGTCAGAGGCATGGTTCAGCGTCACGACATCCGCCGGCCGGCCCAACCGGTCTTCCAGCCACGAAGCCATCTTCAGGTCGATCAGGGGGTCTTCTTTCCTCGCGGCCCAATCCAGGTAGACCGCCACATCGACATCGCTTCGGTCACCGCATCGGCCCGCCGCGACGGACCCGAAGATGTACAACTCACTCACGGCGGCAAAATGGCCCACGAAGTGGGGGACGGCATCCACCACGGCATCAAGCACGGGGTTCGGGCACGCGGTCATGTCGAGCACGCGGTTCATTTCAGCAACAGCCTCACAATCGGATTGCGCCACAAATCGCTCGCCTTGCCCTGAAACGCACGCAGGCGCGCTACGCGGTCGCGCAGAAAGGTCTTCGGATCGTCGGTGTCGGGCGGGGCGTCGGCGTTCTTTCCATTCAACTCGTGATCGGCATCGTCCAGCAGCGCGTTGAGCGATTCGAGCCGCTTTCCCAGTCCATCGGCCAGCGCGCGGCGGATGATGCGCCCGAAGTAGTCCTGGGCGCTGTAGTAATCCTTGCGGTCGCCGCGCACCCAGACGCGCTGCGCGGCGTCCCACAACTCGAGCTGGCGCATGGCCATGCTGGCGCTGCCCTTGCTGATGTGCAGATCCTCCTTCATGTCGTCGAGCGTGCGCGGCTCGCGACTGAAGTAAAGGTAGGCATAGACCTGCCCGAGCACGCGGCCCATCCCCAAGGACTGGGTCATGGTGCCGGCGTCTTCAATGAATCGCCAGACGATGGGGGAGAGGGAAGGCATGGAGGAAGTCGGAGGTCAGAGGTCAGAGGTCGGAAGACAGAGGTCGGCGGTCAGCGCGGGAGCATGACAGACTCCGTCCCCGTCCATTATGCACAGGGCCTCTGATCGTTCAAAACGTTTTGAATCTATCACAAGACTGACCGCGGCGTCAACAGAAAACGCACAGGAAACACGGATGAGAGGTCTGAGCAAACCGCCACCCCTGAATTCTGAGCCTTGCAGCTTCTTGCACACGCAAATATCCAGGCAGGCCGCACATTCCAGCGCCGACCCGAAGGCCACATCGAAATACCGATTCCTGTCGGCTGCTGCATGGCGGCTGTTCCCGTTGGCCAAGTTCTCGACGATGCTTTCCGCCGCGCGATCCCAGTGATCAAGCGCCGCCACCGATGGCTCGATACCGGCAAGCACCGCGTGCGTCCAGGACGCATAATCCAATCCCCGCTGATAAACACGCAGCTTCTCATGTCCCAACACTGATCCCACCTCAGAACCTCCACATCTTCGTCTCGATCCTCGTCCCGATCTTCGTCAATCGGGCCGCGATCAAGTAGACAACCGTACACGAAACACCCCCCTCAAAAACACAAGAAATTATCTTCTCAGACGATCTTCGAAAACCCCTATAAACATTGGCTTTCCTGAAAACCCCGTTTCAGGGGGTGGCGGTTTGCTCAGACCTCTGCGGATGGAAAGCGCGAAGGCGCTTGCCGAACGGTCGGCTGCTGTCAAGGTCATCGGCACCCGGCACGGGGAGACCCATGCATCGTGAACATACCTCCGGGACACACGCGCGGGGGGTGAGGAATGTGGGGCGCAACATGGAGGCCACCATGCTATCGCCAAGCACTACCGCGTCATCCCGCACCCATCCGCCGGGCTGAGGTGGCGATAACCCACGCCAGGAGCAGCGCGGCTACCACAATGGCCGCCGTCAGGGCCGTGCGGCCGTTGAAGCGGCTGGCCTTGCGCACTTGGAACATGTGGTTCGCCGTGGCCAGCGACGCCCGGAACTCGCTCGCGCCCGCTCCGTCCGCCTTGCGCAGCACGCCCTCGATGTCGTATCGCGGCTGCGCCGCGACGCCTCCGAGCCACAGACGATGCCCCTCCGTATCCGCGTGGTGAAACACCACTTCATGCACCGGACCGATCGGCGCCACGCCCTCGATGTCCAGGGGCGCGCTGTCTTCGTCGCGGATGGTCAGCCGATATTCCCGAAAGCGGCAGACCCCGCCCAGCGCGATACCCGGCTCGTCCGTCTCGAAGCCCGGGATCGACAATCGGGCGATCCGCCCCCCGCCCACCCGTCGCCATTCGCCGACATCGCTCCCCGGACCGCCCCGCGCCTCGACCTCCACCGGCCGCACGAAGTTGCGGTCACGAGCCGCCACCCTCAACTCGGTCAGCGGCGCCAGCCGCGTCCGGAATGTCACGATCGTCGCGCGCCCGGACTCGTCGCGCGCCACGGCAAACTCCTGGCTGCCATAGGCGCGGGTCACGGTCGTTCCTTCGACACGCACGCGCTGCGTCTCGACAAGCTTGACCTCGTCCACGCGATAGTCGTGCCGCACAAAGCTGGCATTGCGCATCTCGGAGGCCAATCGACCGTCGCGCAGTTCGGAGGCAATACTCGTAACCGGCGAGCGGTGTTCCTCGATGATGTTCGAAACGACGATACGGAAATAGGGCCGGGACACCGCGTCGAACGCGACGGTCTCGTTGCGGACGTCGATGAAGCGCGAGTAGTCGAAGACCGCCTTGCCTTCGGAGACCAATTCGCTCGCCGCGCGGTCGGGGCCGGCGTAGACCGACACCATCTTCTCGAAATCGCGCAGCGGTGAGCGGATCAGGATTCCGCTGACGGGGTGCGTCCGCCAGTCCTCGAAATGCACGAGAATCTCCATCGCGTTCGTGTCCAGGACCCGGAAATTCAGCGTCTTGGCCGCGTGAACGACCGTACGGTTCTCCCAGCGCACCTCCTGCCGGACGCGGACGACGCAAGGTCTCTCGCCCCCCGGCCCATCCGTGACGCGCAGGTTGCCGAAGTCCTTGTCCAGCACGTCGAAGGCCGCGTCGTCCAGTTCACAGACCGCCACGCCGGATAGAGTCCCCGGCCTCTCAAGCGCCAAGTTCCGCACGAACGGAAAGCTCGTTGTGTCCAGTGCGGCCGCCGCGGTCGACGCCGCCAGGCACGCGCAAAGTGTACCCACCCACCGATAGCTCATTTTCAGCAACCTTCCTTCGTCTCAACCGCAAACTTCGCGTTCGACCGGATGTAGGCCACGGATCCCAGAAGCAGCGCGACGCCTGTCGCGACAAAGGCGATCACGCGGTAGATGGCATCGAGGTCGCGCAGGTCGGACAGGAACACCTTGCCCACCACCACGGCGAACAGCGCCAGACCGATGTAGCGCAGCGGGCGCACGGAGCGGCCGATGCCCGCGACCAGGAACGAGATCGCGAACAGCGCCCACAGCACGGACAGGCCGCCGGACTGGAAGGCCGGCAGCCGCCAGCGCAGCAGCGTGTTGACCTCCAGCGTCGCGTACGCGAAGAAGATCGCCAGCGCCCCATAGCCGAACACGGGCGCCACGACCGGCCCGCCGCCGCGGCGCGACATCCAGGCCCAGATCGCCACGGCGGCCGCGATCAGCGCGGCAAAATCCAGCGACCGCGCCGCGACATAGGCCGCCGTGTGCGGCACCTCGTAGCACCAGCGGGCGCTCAGTCGCCAGGCGTCCGCATCCACGGCCACCAGCTTCACGACCGCCACCGCCATGAAGCAGACGGCGGCCCCGAACAACGGCGCTTCGCGCCCTTCGCCCTCCATGAAGCGCCAGAGGAAGAACAGCGCCATCAGGCACCACCAGACGGTGAGCGCGGGCAGACGAAACGGCTGCATCATGAGGAAGAGCGTGCCGACTTCGAGATGGACGAAGGCGAAGAACAGCAGGACCGTGCACCAGAACAGCGCCGCCGACACGCGGCGGGCCGGCAACCCGCGCCGCAGATCGTTCGCCGCGTCGAAGACCGGGGTGGGCGGCGGGGATCGACGGCGCTGGAGGGCAAACGCCGCGGCCACGCTGCCGATCGCCGTGCCGAACGTCCAGAGGCGGGACAGCATGGCGCTCCAGTAGGCCGCCGGTTCGAGAGACGACCGCGCCACGTACGGCCCGAAGTTGCTCGGCATGTCCATGAAGACCAGGCGCGACATGACGACCGCATACACGGCGTAGGCCAGGTGCTCGAGAAAAGCGCTTCCGCCGCGCGTCCCGATCCAAAGGAACGTCAGCGCCAGCAGGGACAGCGCAATCGTCAGCGTCTCCTTCTCCATGGTCAGCGGCAACGTCCAGGCCGTAAAGGCGCCGGCCAGCGCGATCAGGGTCAGCGTCAGCTTGCGGTCGACCCGCCGCAGGCGCATCATGGCCGCCGCCTGGGCCATGAAGAAGACCGCCACGCCGATCGACAGCAGTGCGGGATAGGGCCGGCCATGCGCCCCGGAAATCAAGCCGTATCCCGCCCATCCGAAGAGAAATGCGTTGGCGACGATGTGCACCGCCTCCAGGACCGTCGCGCGATGCCCGCGCAGCACGTTGTGCACGAAGGCGATCGCCGCGTGGATGACGAACAGCGCCGTGAGGAAACCGATCGCCACCGTGAAATCCGCCCTGTTGTAGTCCTTAAGGGAGGCGAAGTACAGGGCGTAGGTGCAGACGAATCCGAGGTAGTTCAGCAGCCGCCAGGGCTTCAGGGACGCGATGCCGAGGATGCCGACGGATAGCAGCAGCATGTAGGAGTACAGCGCCGCGAGTCGCGCCTCGCCGGTGCTGAGCAGCACGGGGGTGGCATAGCCGCCGGCGATGCCCAACACGGCGACCAGCAGCGAATCGGCAAAGACCGCGATCGAGCCGGCCGCCACCGTCACCAGGGCCATCAACGCGAAGGCGACGGGGAGCGAGACCAGGTCGTAGTACGGCCCCGTCGCGTACATGCTGACGTACAGCGTGAGAATACCGCCGCCCATCAGGCCCTGCCCGATCAGATGATACTTGCGTCCCTGGCCGCTCAGCCGCAGCCCGCCCGCGAGCATGACGACCCCGGCCACGGTACTCATGGCCGCCCGCGCCTCGGGTCCGAGCAGCCCGCTGTCAATCGACCACTTGAGGAAGAAGCCGATGCCGGTCACGATCGCCACGATGCTGAGTCGGAGCAGCCACGTCGTGGCCACGGCGTATTCCACGCTGACGCCCCGCGGGCGGTGTTGTTCGCCCACCAGGAGCCAGTTGAGAATCTGCCGCAGGATCTCGCGCGCCGATTGCACCAGGGGCGGCAGCGGCACGACCGTCGGCGCCCGCGGCGGGATGGGAGGGACCGGAGCGGCCGGAGGGACGGCAGGCACAGCCCGAATCTCGACGCGAGGAGTCGGCGCGGCGGGGACTGCCTGCACGCGTA
>JAQBFL010000417.1:0-7382 GCA_032123415.1 bacterium
GTGGTGTATCCAATGACACCAGCGGGCGTGGTCGCCACGTTGAGTCCATAGGAGGCACCAACGAGCGTCTGCGGGGCAGCGGCATCAGTTCCACCGGCTTCCACGTAGACCGCATAGAGGTCGTCGGTGTCGATCAACTCGAACAGCACTTCGTCGTTGGCCGCAAGTTCCGCCGTCAAAGGCCACGCCTTCGTCTGGTCAACCACGCCCACGATGAAACCGTGAATCGTGTCGCCGGTGCCGTCGCTGGTGTCCGCGAGCGTCGCGGTGCCGGCCGTGCTGCTGATGTAGCACGGTGCGCCGGGCATGAAGATTCCCTGACTTCCCGCGATCTTGCGTACCACCACCTCGGGGGCCACGCCGTCGGGCGAAGAGAGCCAGTGCATCTGCTTCTTCTCTGTCGCTGCCATGATCGTTCTCCTGTTGTGCCCGGCGTCACCGCGTCACCGCGTCAACCGCCAAGCGTTACTCGTCTTCGTCTTTGCCGCCGGCCGGGCCTACCTTGGCCATGCCGCTTGAGAAGTCGGTGGAAACGCCCGGTACTTTCTTCGTCGCGTCCGATTTGATCTTCTTGCGAGCCCCTGACATGACTCTGGCATCGCGCTGTGAGTTCGCCGCGAGTGCCTGCTTGAACAAGAAGGTCGGACACTTCATCAGAACGTCCGTATCGTTTCTCGCCAACGTGCCGTCGTCTTCCAACACCGGCTCGTAGCCGGAGTGTGCCATCTTGCGCATGTCCCCCTGCGGGAACGTGCAGTAGTGATACCCGTTCTTGGCATCCTGACCGCCCGTGGTCGCGGCATGCCTCGAAATCAGGTCTTTCGCCGGGATGCGGATGTCCAACCCAACGCCCGTCAGCGGTGCGCGCATACGCTCCTGCTGAACGCTCTTGGCGATCTCCAGGTACTTGGCGATCTCTCCCGAGGCCGCCGGTGTGGTCTTGTTCGGTTCGCTCATTGACGTGCTCCCTCTCTGCGCTGCATTTCCGCCTTGACCTCCGCCGTGAGTTTCACTCCCGTCAGATTCTCGATCTCGGCAAACTGTTCCGGCGATATGGTCCTGCCGCCCGCCGACCCGCCCGCAATCCCGCCCGTCCGCCCCGGAAGGTCCGGTCGGCTCGGTTGCGATGGGGTTCTCGGCTTGAGGGCGCGCATTTCCTTGGCAATCGCCGCCAGTTGTTTGCGCTCCAGATTGGGGAACTTCTCCCTGAGCCCGAATTCCTCCACGTCCTGTTTTACGCCTTGCCATGTCGGGTCGTACTCCGATAGGGTCGCCGTCATTTCCGCCAGTTGCTTCTTCAACTCCGCGACTTCAGAGCTTGTGCCGGTAGACCGTGCCGCTTCCAAGTCGTCGAGAAGTTCCAGGACCATGGCCCCGTTGCCCTTCTCATCAAACGTCTTGGCCCACTTTTCCCTTGCGGCCTTGATCTGTTCGGCCTTCGATGCGCCGTCGCCGCCTGCCGTGGACTTTCCTTCAGCGATGGCCTTGAGGGTCGCCGCCAACTGGTTGTCCTTCTCAAGCTGCTCGGCCTTGCGCCTGGCTTCCGACTCCCTGCGTTGAAGGTCGCGGAACTGACGATCCCTGTCAGCCCACCCCTTCTCGGCATCTTCCCGCGTCTTGAACGTGTGGAAGTACGCCCCTTGTCCGCCGTCATCGGCGGGGGTCTGCGCACCGCCCGGAACGTCGCCAGCGTCACTGCCGGGGGCGATGTCGCCTTGTCCGGTGTCCGCATTGTCGATGTCCATAGTGTCTCCAGTTGTCTCGTCTGTCGGGGCTCCCGTTGTGAGAGCTTGTCCAACTTTTGAGAAAGTCTATCGCGGATTTCGCATTTCTGCAAGCGAAATCTGTTCGGTCAGTCGATTTTTCAATTCTGAGATTTCAAACTGCATCTTGACGGCGGTTTGGTGAGCCGCGTTTTCAACCGGGTCTTCGTGGAAGAACTCGCCGTTTCTCAGTCCTTCAATGGCCTGCGTCTCAAGCGGTCTCAGGAACTTCTCAAACATGAGAGCGAACGGGTCGCATGAGACAAGCGCGAGAATCTGCTTGGCTTCCTCGATGGTCAGTTCCACGCCTTCCGCGCCCATGAACTCCACGGCGATCTGGTGCGGCTCTGTCGGCGTCATACGGCACCTTCCTGCGGCGCGGGTTGTCCGCCACCGGCCATTTCCATGGCACCTTCCGGCAAGCCCGACATCGGCTCTGCGCCAAGCTCAGGCGGCGTTCCACCGGGCGGTCCCTGCTGCTGCGGTGGTCCCTGCTCCTGCTCCTGCGCCATAAACCGCTGGCGAATGTCGATCTGCTGGCGGAACATATCAAGCCGCCGCTTCTTCTCTTCCGGCGTGATCCCCTGTGCCGCAAGCGCGCCTTCGTCCACGAATGCCCAATCGCGCATGGCGGCTTCCAGGATGCGGATGTAGACGCGGTGGTTCTCTTCCGGCGTCGGCTCGTCCCACTGCCCGGTCATGGCGATCTGCATGACCAGCATCCGCGCCAGCTTCTCGGCGTCGTAGTCGCCGCCGGCGGGGAACCACTCGCGCGCGTTCTTCATGCCGAACGCCTCGAAGAACTCGATCAGGCACTCGGGAGCGCCCTTCGGCCCCATGTACTTCTCGGCCAGCGGGAAGATGTTTTGGAGCATCAAGTTCAACTCCTGACGCCTGACGGTGTTGTTGTGGAACCGCGAGACCGCCGTGATCTTGGTCTTGATCGGCCCCCACAGCCGCGACGGGAACACGTCGATGGTCTTCCCTCCGTAGGAGATTGCCCGCTTGATCTCGGGGTCGCAGAAGTGCCGCCACAGAATCGCGTCCCACTCGAACATCCACGAGAACAACTGATTGCCGATGTACTCCGCCATGGCGTCCATAGGCATCATCGCCATGTCGTAGACGTTCTTGGCCTCGGCGCTGCTGGTCCTGGCCCCCAGCGGCTCTGCGGTCAGCGGCTTGTCCGTGGCACTGATCTTCATGGCCTGGCGCTGGAAGTAGTCGCGGTTGTTCCCGATGCTCTGCGTCACGTCGGGAACGGCCAGCACTTCAAACTTCGTGCCCTTGCCGACTTTGATGAGGTCGTTCTGGCGGTAGGTCAGGTTGCGCTTCTTCACCGGCCCGTCAGCGACGTGCGGCGCATTGACGATCTTGGTCACGTTGTCGCAACCCTGATTCTCATTCGTGACAATCTGCCAGTAGATCGACTTCAAGCGGGTCGGGTTGCCGTCGTGGAAGGCACCCTTGTCGTCCTTCTCGGCGTGGAGCATCAGGAAGTTGCTCTTGCCACCGATAGTCCAGTACGGGTCTTTCTCAAGCCTGAGACAAACCGAGGGGCTTCCGGGCGAGCGCGAAGCGAAGGTGGCCCAATAATACGAAGGTATAGTGGTTTTGTCCCACTTCCCACGGCCAGCCCGGCGTCCCTTAAACTCTCGAATCGGCATCCATCCCTTGATATGCCACAGGCAGAACAGGCCGTTTTCGCCGGTCGTCTCCTGCTCGCCAGCGTTCACCTGCCGCTGGCGCATGGTGTCGCTGTCCTCGTAGTACAGCATTTCCGTGGTGATCTTCTCGGTGTTCTTGAAGCGGCCAGCCTCACGCTCGGCCATGATGTCCTCAAGCCCCCACTGCTCCCGCCACAGGAAAACGCGCTGCTTGTCGAAGCCGTCGATCATGCAGTCGAACCAGATGTCCTTCAGGTCGATGCGCCGGAACGTCGGCCATGAGCGCACCATGCGCTTGACGGTCTTGCGCTTGTACCCAAGCGGCATCCCCTGCTCGTCCAGCCCCTTGGTCACGTCCGGTACACGCTCTACGACCTCGCGTTCGCACTCGTCCCACTCGATGCAGCATACGTCGTTGGCGTTCTTCATGCAGAACATCAGCGCGTCGTCAACGTGCGACACCCGCTTGTCCTCGTCCCAAGTGAACTGCGCAAGGGCGTTCTGGTGAGAGGCGATTTCCTCTCCCTGGCTCGGGGTGTACTCGTCGGTGTTGATCTCCGGCTCGTACTCCGCCGGAAGGTCGTTCCCACTGCCGAAGAAGATTGTCTTGAGCGCGGCGTGATTCGTTCTGACGGCCTCGTAGTAGACGCCGCTGGCCACGTTGCTCAGGGTGTTCTGGTACTGGTCGGAGGCCGTGTCGCGCCTCTCTGCCACGCGCCAGGCGCGATCCGCAAAGTCAAGGTGGCTGGCGTTTGCCGACTGGTCGGCGGAATACCCAATCCACTCGCGGCGCTGGTCCTGAGTGTCGAACGCGGAATGACGCGCGGTCGCCCACGTCCAGACTGCATCCGCAAGTTCCTTGTCGTCGGCCAGGTTGTTGAGCTTGACGGCGCGCTCTTCCGGCGGCGAGTCGCCTTCCTCTGGCATCTCGCTTTCCGCCGGAACCTCGACAATCCCGGTGGAATCAGGCGACGAGTCTTCCGCGTCGTCTTCGTCGAACTTGCGCTTGTCTCGGGCTTTGACGCTCATTCCTCGTCCTCGATCATGTAGGCTTCCGGCAGACTTTCCTCGATGAAGCTCTCGAAGTCGGCCAACGGGCTGGGCATTACACGCTCATCGACCAGCGGCCACGGCAACGCGACGAATAGCCGCTTGCCTACCAGGTCGGCGGGAATATCGCGGGGCAGGCGGGCCGTACCAATGCCGTGCTTCTTGGCGATGGCGGCGCGGTATTTCTTGGCGTGCGTCTCGGAACAGGGCGTCCCTACACGCGGTCCCACGGCGCGGCACTCGAACCACACCGTCTGATTTCCCGTGGCCGGGGGGATGACTATGCCGCCGACTGAGCAAACCTTCGGGTCTTGACGGTCGGCAGCGTCACCCGGCAGGCATCTTCGCACATAGAAGCAGTGTCCACCGAACGCTGTCGGGCGAAGTCGGTACTCGTTCAGCTCTCCCGCCGTGCAAACGGAACCCCGTTCGTCATTCATGGCGGGGATTTTCTCAGATTATCGAAAATGCGTCAAGAGTTTTTTTGCAGTTCTGCAAAAATGTCAATACCCCGTGAACGGCGTACCAGCCCTCAAGTCCTCTCGCGCATCCTCGTACTCTTCGTCTTGCCGCTTCCCGCCGCCGTCTACGTCGTCGCCAATCCAACACGGATCGTCGCTCGCCAGGTACTTCAGGCAGTCCAGCCCGTCATGCGGATACCGCTCGTCAATTACCCCCACCGACTGACGCCTGAGCTTCTTCCTCTCAACCGGCTCTTCCGGCGTCGTCTCGATTTCGTTGACGATCTCCAGCGCCGCATCCGAAAAGAAAAACAGCCGAGGGCATCCGCGCGCGGGCACCCCGGTATGGTCCTTGTTCCAGGGGTGTATCGCCGCCGGGTCGATCTTCAGCCAATCGAATAGGCTGCTGTACTGATCCGTGTTCCGCGCCCCGCTCGATGTGTCGAGGTTCACAAGCCCGCCGCGCTCGAACAATTCGCCAATCGTCGCCCCCTGTACGCTGTGCGCCGACATCCGGCTGTCGATCAAGTCGCGGTAGAACTGCTCCCCGCTCTGGACTTCCTCGTACACGTCATAGGTCGTATTCGTCTCGTCGTCGCGCTCACGGTCTACCAACCGCCGCGTGTTGTGGCTCATCTCAATGACCATCGACGCCGCGTGCGATACCAGTATGTTCGTCTCGTACAGGCTGCGATACAGAATCCCCACCACCATGTTCCGGTCGGCCCCCGCGTTCAAAGCCCGCCCCGTGTCCCTTGCGATAAGCCACAGGGGGCCAACCGCTACCCATATTACGCACGTCGTCTTCTTCGGCGCGTAGTCGATCACACGCCACTTCGTCATTGCCGTCGGCGTCTTCGTGTCGTCCCACAAGCGCGGTATCTCGTGGATCTCCTTGCGCCACACCTTCAGGTCAAACGCCAACCCCGCCCCCGGCTGGAACCCTGGATAGTACGTCCCGATCCCACGCAACCGCGTTTCGTCGTCCCGCTTGATCTTCGGGTTGGCGTACTTGTCGTAGAGTTGCAGCTTCTTTTTCGGGCTGATGATGAAGTCCGGCGTGCTGGCAACGTCCATCGCATACCGCGCCACGGAACGCCCGTCCGCCTTCTTGCCGTCCCACAGATTCACCTTCAGCGGCCCGGCAGCGCCCGTGTCCATTGGCCGGTCCTCAAGGCAGTACCCGCTTAACGTAAAAATCGCCGGGGTGTAGTCGCCCATCGTCCTGGCCCCATCTTCCCACGCCAGCAGCAGGTGCCACTTGATCTGCTCGTCGGCGTGTAGCGCGCCCGCCTTGAAGTTTTCCCACACATGCTGCATCTGGTTGTACGTCAGGAAGATGAACTTGCTCTTGCTGACGGCAAGCTCCAGCGACTTTGGGCGTGAGTCCCCGAAGTTCAGGAACTTCTGGCGTCCTTCCTCTCCGGGGTACATCCCCCAGTTCGGCGCGTAGGGTCCAAGCTCGTAGCGCGGCAGGAACTCTTGATACACCACCCACAGTTGCGCCATGTTCTCCGGCGCAAAGCTGGCAATGACGACCTGCTTGGGGTTGCCGTCCCACTCGCGGTACTCAATCCCGTTCTCTTGGAAGATCGGCCACTCGGGATCGCACTTCATGGCGTACAATCCGACCTTCACCGCGCCGATACTCGACTTCCCAACTTTGCGCGGGGCCACCATCATCAGGTATTCGCGTTCCCAGTCGTTCAGAAAGGCCGCACCGTCGTTCTTCCACCGCTCGGGATACTGGCTCGCAGGTAGCTTTACCGCCCCACCCGCGTACTGCATCCCCCTCTGGTGCCACCGCACCCCATGAGGCAGGAAGCACGACATCTTGTTCGTGTACCACATCTCCAGCCGCTTGCGCAAAGCCCGCTTCTCTCCGCTGTCCTCGATCTCGCTGTCGCGCAGTCGCACCCACTGCCCGCCGTAGACAAACGTGTGCTCCCGGTCAACCTTCCCGTCCCACGCTTTGCCGCTCGTACCAGCTTGATGCGCCATCCTACCACGCCCTTCCCGTCGTCATACCCACAAAAAACACAGCCACGTCCCATCGACATTGACCACGCGCCCACCCACTTCAGCGTTCACCTTGTCAACGACCTTCCTCACGCCGATCTCCGGGCTGTCGTTGTAGTCGTGCCACGCGATGATACCGCCGTGCGTCACAACCGCCATCGCCAGTTCCGTGTCATGCAGCACCGTATCGTAGTCGTGCCCGCCGTCGATGAATATGAACTCGTAGCCGTTCGGCAGGTCGTCCCGCATCAACCGCTTGCTGTCAAACAGCTTCAGGTGAAAGGCGGCGTGGCGTTTCGCCTTCATCCCGGCCTCGACAGGCTTCTCCGTCCGCTGCCCATCAAGCGCCGGAACCGCCCCTACCGGCAGGTCCACTCCGTCGTACCGCGTGATCCACGGCAAGGCACTCAGAAGCGAGTCCG
>JAQBFL010000418.1:0-5843 GCA_032123415.1 bacterium
TTCGGCTAAGACGTCCTACCACATGTAGAGGCAACTTGCGTCAAGTGGATACCCCCCTTCCCTTTTTCCAACACCCCATGAACCCCCGCGTCAACTTGCCGAGAACATGACCCTTGCGGGATTGGCGAGTCGGTTCGCGGTCTCGGCCCGAAACCTCCTGGCTTTCGCCTTTACGCGTCGGCCACGAGAGACTCCAGTTCCTCCCAGCGCCAGTAGGTGGTCTGGAGGTCCGCCGAGAGGGTTGCGGCGCGGGCGCGGGTTTGCGCCACGGCGTCGCCGCCCTGGCGGTAGAACGCGGGGTCGGCCAGCTCGGCGTTGAGTCGCGCCAGGTCGGCCTCCAGCGCCTCGATATGTCCGGGAAGCGCGTCCAGCTCGCGGCGCGCCTTGTCTGGCAGCCGCCGCTTCTTCGGCGGCGGCGCGGGCCGGGGAGCGGGCGGTGCCTTGACTTCCGGCGCCGGCGGCGGGGGCGGGGGCGTTACGCGGCGGGCGGCCCAATCGTCGTAGCCGCCGACGTATTCGTTGACGAAACAGCCCTCCCCCGGCCCGAGCCATACATCCGGCGCGTCGAGACTGCGGCGCTCGAACACCAGGACGCTGGTGACCACGCGGTTGAGAAAGGTGCGGTCGTGGCTGACCAGCAGGACGGCGCCGCGGTAGGTGTTCAGTTGATCCTCCAGCAGTTCCAGCGTGTCGATATCCAGGTCGTTGGTCGGTTCGTCCAGCACCAGCACGTTGGACGGCTGCGCGAAGAGCCGCGCCATCAGGAGCCGGTTGCGTTCGCCGCCCGAGAGGGAGCGGACGGGCTGGCGGGCTTTTTCGGCGGTGAACAGGAAGTCCTGCATGTAGCCGATTGCGTGGCGCCGCACGCCCTGGATCGTCAGGAATTCCTGCCCCTTGGCGATGTTGTCGATCAACGTCCCGTCCTCGTCCAGCGTGGCGCGGAGCTGGTCGGCGTAGGCCACCTGCAGGTTGGCGCCGTGGACGACGCGGCCCGACCGCGCCGCCAGGTCCGGGGCCTTGCCCGACGGGTCGAGCAGCAGCCTCAGCAACGTGGTTTTTCCGCACCCGTTGGGGCCCAGAATGCCGACCCGGTCGCCGCGCGCGATGACCGTCGAGACATCGCGGATCAGCGGCGCGCCTCCGTAGCCGAAGGTCAAGCCCTCGGTCTTGATGACGATGTCTCCCGTGCGCGTGGACTCCTGGATGCTCATCTGCACGGCGCCGGTTCGTTCGCGCCGCTGGCGCCGTTCGGCCCGCAGCGCCTCCAGCGCATGCAGGCGGCCCTGGTTGCGCACCGTGCGCGCCTTGACGCCCCGCCGCCGCCAGGCCTCTTCCTGTTCCAGCCGCCGGTCCATGCGTTCCCATTCGCGCGTTTCGGCGTGGAGGGCGGCCTCTTTGCGGACGAGGAACGTGTCGTAGTCGCAGGACCAGTCGCAGAGGCGTCCGCGGTCGAGCTCGACGATGCGCGACGCCAGCCGCCGCAGGAACGAGCGGTCGTGCGTGACGAAAACGAACGTGCGGCAGGCGCGCGGCAGGAACCCTTCGAGCCAGGCGATGGAATCCAGATCGAGGTGATTGGTGGGCTCGTCGAGCAGCACGATATCCGGCTCGCCCATCAGGGTCTGCGCCAGCAGGACGCGCCGCCGTGTTCCGCCCGAGAGCGTGGTGTAGTCCGCTTCGGGGTCCAGGTGCAGCCGGCTGATCGCCTGCCGCGCCTCGAGGGTCCGGCTGCCGCCCTCATCGAGGCGGTGGTCGGGGCAGACGATGTCGAAGACGCGCCCCTGCAAATGGGTGGGAGCCTGCTGCGGAAGCCGGGCCACGCGCAGGCGCGCCTGGCGGACCACCGCGCCCGCGTCCGGGGGCGTTTCGCCGGCCAGCACGCGCAACAGGGAGCTCTTGCCGGCGCCGTTGGCGCCGAGCAGGCAGACGCGGTCGCCGCGCTCGATGTGCAGCGTGACGCCGTCAAGCAGCGGCTGACCGCCGTACGCCAGACTGACCTGGTCGAGACTGAGGATAGCCATAGGGAAGATCCGCGGGCACGATGGCGGGGTCCGGCGCCTCCCGGACCGCGGGAGACACGGCGCGCGGGTCCCCGCGAGCAGCGTGGGGCACTCTACAGACAGTCACCGGCGCGGTCAACCGCGAAGTGACGCGCCCCTGATCCCCGCGATTCGCATTATGGCCGGCCACCGGGCCTTGAAGACCGGCTGAAGCCGGTACACCAACGCGGATGTGGCCATTTTCGGGCCGTTGGTGTCCCGCCTTCAGGCGGTCTATGGCCATAATGCGAATTGCTGGGAACTCGCAGAACGTGCTTGCGGGATGCCTGTGCGCGATGTAGGCTGTCTGCAACTGGCGCGGCGTATGAGTTGACGATGGCGGCGACGAGAACGGATAACGTGTAGAGAGCATCCGCATGGCTGGAGGAGAAAGCTATGAAACGTGTCGCGCTGTTCCGCCTGCACACCGACCGCTACCCGTCCACCGACGAGTGGCCGTCCGCGATCCTTCAGCGCCCCTCCTCGGCCGCCAACTGGAACGGCCCTTATCTCGAACGCAAGCCGAACGACCCGTGGAAGCGCGAGTATAAATATCGCCACCCACCCGCGCAGGGGCTCGATTTCGACCTCTGGTCACAGGGTCCCGACCCCCAACGCGCCGACGACGATGTCACGAACTGGCAGAACTGACCCGGTCCGGTTTCCTTTCGGCTGCCGGCGTTGCGTCGCCGGCTCCTCAAGGCCTGCGCGGTCGCGCGCGCGGGGCGGTTTCACGCTGATCGAGCTCCTCGTGTCCGTCGTCATTCTCTCCACCGGCATCGTCGTCGTGCTGGGGGCTTTCCAGATGTCCCTCTCGGCTCTGGCCGCCGCGCGGGAGTCGGTGAACTCGGGGATTCTGCTCCGCCAGGCGATGGCGGATGCGGAGCTGGCCCTGCGCGAGGCCGGCGGCACGATCGGCTCAGGCTCGGGCGCGTTCGACGAAGAGTTCAAAGACTACCGCTGGCGGCGGGACGTGCGGACGCAAGCGGTGATCCGCCCGGGGGACGGGCAGAGGCTGGGGAACAACGTGGACGTAGCCCTCCTCGTGTGGCGGGACGGCTCCGGAGCGCGGGCGAGCGCGACCCAGCTCTTCTTCGTCAAGGAGCCGGACTCATGAAGGGGAAGGGTTTGCGCGGGTTCACGTTGATCGAGCTGCTGGTCACGCTGTCGATCCTGGCGGTGACGCTGGGCGTGGTGGGTGCCTCGCTGGCGGCCGGTCTGCGGGCCTGGGAGCAGGCGCGCGCGTATGGCGCCATGGGGGGGGATGCCGCCATCGGGCTCAGCGTGATCCGTCGGGACCTCATGAATGCGCACGTCTTTCATGCCGTTCCGTTCGACGGAGAGGCCGACCGGGTGAGCTTTGCCGGGATGAAGTTTGTCGACGACGGCGCCGGGGGCGGGTCGCGGGAGCCCGGACGGGTCGAGTATGCCTTTGACCGGCGCCGGGGCGCGGTGGTGCGCACGTGGACCGCGGTGCGGCTGCGTCCGGAGGAGGGCGGGCTGACGAGCGAAAGCCTGGTTCTTAAGGTCGAGGATCTCGCGTTCCGTTACGCGGACGAAGCCGACGGGGGTGGGAAGTGGAATTCCGTCTGGCAGAGCGACTCGAACCTGCCGGTGGCGGTCGAGATCGAGCTGCGCGTCGGTCCGGGCGTCGGGGCGGGTGTTGTGCGCGAGACGGTGGTCCCCGTGGTGGCGGCGGATCGGTGATGGGCAGCGGTTAAGGGTTAAGAGTTAATGGTTAAGGGTTAAGAGTTAAGGGGTGGTGTGAAGCGGATGCGGTCATGGGACTCCGGGAGCGGCAGCGTGTTGATTCTTACGCTGTGGACGCTTTTCTTTCTATCCGCGCTGGCCGTGGCGGTCGGCACGCTCGTCTCGGCATCGATCCGGGTGGCAGAAGACCTGGGGCGGCGGAACACGGCGTACTACGCGGCGCGCGCCGGGGTCGAGCAGGCCTTGCGGCATCTGCGTCAGAGCACGAACGCGTGGAATTCGGCGCACGACTGGAGCGAGGAGTGGCTGGACCTGCGGGTCGAAGGCACGCCGGTGTCCGTTTACTGGGTGGATGCCGCGAGTGGGGGAGAAAACGCCGTCACCAACGCCGGGTTGAGCGATGAGGAGGGCCGCATATCGCTCAACATGGCCGACCCCGGGCTGCTGCGCGCTTTGTTCATCGTGGCGGGCGGGTTATCGGAGCCTGCCGCGGGCGAGCTGGTGGACTGCATACTGGACTGGAAAGACGCGGACGATGACCGGTTGACTTTCGGAGCGGAAAGGGCATATTATTCCACGCTGAGTCCACCCTATGCGTGCCACAACGGGCCATTCCTGGCGTTGGAAGAGTTGCGGCTGGTCCGCGGCGTCACGGGTGAGTTGTACGACTTGGTTGCGCCGCACGCGACGTTGTACGGGGCAGGCAAGGTGAACGTGAACAGCGCCGGCGCGTTGGCGTTGGCGTGTGTTGGGGTTCGCTGGGGCGCCGAGGTTGCGGTGGCGCGCGGTCTGGCCGACAGGATCGTGGAATTTCGTCGGGCGGGCGGCGTGTTCGAGACCGCGTCGGCGGCGGACCTCTACAGGGTGTTGAACGACTTTCGGAATCTGACCGGCGAGCAGACCGACCTCCTGAACAGGATGGCGCCGTCGCTGCAAGCGAGCGGCGCGTATTTCCGCGGGCGGGTGGAGGCGGGGCGCGCCGGCGAAGGGCAGGGCGTGGCGCGGATCGAGTTCATTTTCGACCGAAAGCACGAGCGGAAGGTGTACTGGCATGAACGATAAGGCCCGACCGACCCAACCTCGCAAGACCGTGGTGGCCGTCGAGATCGGCCAGGAGTGGCTCAAGATCGTGCAGGCCGAACGGGACGGAGCCCGTGCCGTGCAAGTCAGCCGATTGTGCATGCGGCCCGTCAAGGAGGACCAGCCCGGACTGCACGAAGAGATTCGAACCGTCTGGCGCGACCAGCGCCTGGCGCGGCTGCCCGTGATGGTCTCGCTGCCGCGGCAGCTTGCGACCATGCGCACGCTCAAGCTTCCCTCCACGGACGCCTCCGAGATTGCCGACATGGTCGACATGCAGGTCGGCAAGCTCACGCCGTACTCGCGCGACGAGATTGTCTGGGACTACCGGATCCTCGGGGTCGAGCGCGAGGGGTACACCCGCGTGCTGGTGGCCATTGCGCAGCGGGCGGTGGTTCGCCAGCGGGTCAACGCCATCGAAGAGGCCGGGCTGGAGGTGGACAGCGTCACCGTCAGTTCCGAAGGTCTGATCGAATGGATGTCCGCGGCGGGGATCGACCCGGCCAACGGGCGAGGGGTGATGCTGGTCGACGTGGATTCCTTGTGCACGGACGTGGTGGTGTCGGTCAATGACAAGGCCCTCTTCGCGCGCAGCATCCGCATCGGGGCGCGGCACATCGAGGAAGATTATGCCCGGTGGGTTGAGCGATTCGGGGCCGCGCTGCTGATCGACCGCTTTGCCGCCGCTTCGGTCGTTCGCGCCGTGAAGGCGTTCAACGCGGCGATCGACGAGCAGGAGGGCCGCGGTCGCAAGACCGAGGCCCGTTTCGCTTGAGGACATCGCGATGCCGCAGTCTCTTACCTTGACCGACCCCGTTACACTGAACGGCTTCAAGGCCGCGATCTTCGATCTGGACGGCACGCTCGTCGACAACATGGGCGTGCATCTGGACATATGGATCGAGCTTTGACGATGAAGTAGCCGGGGCCGTCACACGACACACCGATGCCGACGGCAGTCGCACGGAAATAGTCTGCACCGCCTGCGACGGCCATCTGGGCCATGTGTTCGAG
>JAQBFL010000419.1:0-3464 GCA_032123415.1 bacterium
CCGCTCGCGTGGCGGGGGCCGACGATGAGGCGGCAGGCGAGTCGCCCGCACAGAACCGGCGCCCGCGCCGCAAGACGAATTGGGCGCAGGGGTGGAGGAAGTAAATGGCTTATACCATAGGCGACACAGAGCCTACCGAGATCCGTGGCGGGGATATCGTCAAGTGGACGAAATCGCTTCCCGACTATCTGCCCGCGACATGGACGTTGATCTACACGTTCATCGACGCGACGGCCAAAGTCCAGGTGACGGCGACAGACAACGGCGACAATACGCATCTTGCGACGATGACGATAGTCAACACTCAGGCCCTCGACAATGCGACAGGCAGCGCATTTAACACGGTGCGCTGGATCGCGCGGGTCAACGACGGGACAAACTACCACACCGTTGCCTCGGGAACAACGCGCGTTCTCCCCGACCTGGCGGCCGCGACGACTGGCTTCGACGACAGGACGCACGTCAAGAAGGTGCTGGATCTGATCGAGGCCGTGATCGAGGGCAGCGCGGATCGGTCGTACCTGTCAGACGCCACGGGCGACGGCTCGACCCAGTACAAAACGGATGAAGAGCTAATCGTAATGCACAAGCGGTATTCGATGCTCTACGAAAAGGAATTGCAGGCTGAACGAATAGCGGCCGGCTTGGGTGGCAATAAATCGGTGCGGGTGAGGTTCTGATGGGACTCATGAGCTACATCAAGGACCGCCTGCCGACGGTCAAATACGGGAGCCGTGTTGTGTACGGGCGTCGGTCTCCGTTCCGACCCGCGACCCACGCGGCGCGGTCGTTCAATGGCGCAGCCAGCAACAACCTAACTGCGTCATGGGGGACCGCCCCCGAGACGATAGATAGTGTGCTGTCCAAGGATCTCACGGCCCTGCGGACTCGCAGCCGGGAGCAGGCGCGCAACAACGACTACGCGCGTCGCTTTGTGAGTATGGCGAAGTCCAATATCGTAGGCCCGCAGGGCGTCGTCTTACGCTCGCAGGTGAACTTCCCGCGCGGCAAGCCAGATCAGGCGGCGCGGGAGGCTATCGAGGGCGCGTTCAAGCGGTGGGGAAGAGACTGCGACGTTGGCGGGCGCAACTCGTGGAAGGATATGCAGCGGCTTATCCTCGGGACCGTCGCCATCGACGGCGAGGCACTTGTCCGCGAGCATCGCGACGGTGCGCTGAACGACTGCGGCCTCGGCCTTGAGCTGGTGGACCCCGTGCTGTTGGATATCAGATACAACGACGTTCTCGCGGGCGGAAACATAATCCGCATGGGCGTTGAGATGAACAAGCTACGGCGGCCGGTTGCCTATCACCTGATCGACCCGGCCATCTCGCCGTCCGCGACCTATTTCAGCGGGTCTAACAATCACACCCGCGTCCCAGCCGGCGAGATGCACCACATATTCGTGCAGGAGTACCCAGGACAGACCCGCGGCGTGCCGTGGATGGCGACAGCGTTGATGCGCCTGAACATGCTCGGCGGGTATGAAGAGGCGGCGCTCGTCAACGCCCGTGTCGGCGCGTCGAAGCTCGGCGTTATCACGACCGAGGGCGGGGACTATATCGGGGACGATGCGGACAGCGACGGGTCGCCTGTTGTTGACGCCGGCGACCCTGGTAGCTGGTTCCAGTTGCGTGAGGGCGAGTCGATCCAGGGCTACGACCCGACCTATCCGACTGGCGAGTTCCCCGACTTCGTGAAGGCTTGCCTGCGGGGGATAGCATCGGGCCTCGGAGTACACTACAACATCCTGGCCAACGACCTTGAGGGCGTCTCATATAGCAGCATCCGGCAGGCCGTGATCGAGGATCAAGAGATTTGGAAGGGGCTACAGGAGTGGCTGATAGATTCGTTCGTGCGGCCCATGTTCGACTCGTGGCTGGACTCTGCGCTCGGGAACGGGGCTATCGACGTTGGCGGCGTTCAACTTTCCTACGGGCAAAAGCGGAGATACGCCCGCTCAGCGTGGCAGCCCCGGCGGTGGAGTTGGATCGACCCCCTCAAGGACGTGCAGGCGAACGTCGCCGCAGTGGATGCCGGCTTTACTTCGCGGTCTGCCGTAATACGCGAAATGGGCAGCGATCCAGATGATGTGTGGGCGGAGGTCGAGACAGAAAATGAATTGATGGATAAATACGGCGTCGCCGTTGTTGGCGCAGACTTCGGGGGAAGTCCGGACGGAGAGGATGAGTAAGCAGGTTCGCGAGCTAACGCGGGCGGAGATTGATGCGCTGTATGGCGGCGCGGCGAGAGTACGGACGGCTGGCGGCAATCTAGCCCCACTTGTCCGCGACGGGATGGAATTGCAGACCCGCGCGCAGCCGATCGGCAAAAGCGCGGTTGACATAGAAAACCGAACCATCGACTTGGCCTTCAGTTCGGAGGCCGAGTACGAGCGGTATTTCGGTATCGAGATCCTAGACCATAGCAAGAAGTCGATCCGCACGGACCGGCTAAAGAACAATGTCCCCGTTTGCCTGGATCACATCCTAGAACGCCGGGTCGGCGCACTTCAGAAACCTCAGTTGGGACAGGACCGCATGATGCGTGGCGTTGCCAAGCTCAGTCGTGTGCGCCCTGAAGCTGAGTATGAATTGCAAGACGCGGCCGACGGGATTCCGAGCCAGGTCTCCGTCGGGTACTTCGTTCACAAGATGGTGCTAGAGGAAGAGCGCGACGACGGGCCTAGCATTTACCGGGTCACGGACTGGGAGCCGTTCGAGGTTTCCTTCGTGTCTGCGGCCGCCGATCAGATGGTCGGCGTCGGGCGAAGCCAGGAATCCAATAATCAACCGGGGGAAGATGGGGGCAACGCAAGTATGCCCGAGGAAAAGAAGGTCGAGGCTCCGGCCGCCGTTGAGGCGCCCGCTGTCGAGACTAAGCAGGAGCCGACGCCGGAGCCTGAGCCGGTCGTGGTTCAGAGTGAAACGCGCGACTCCGCAGAAGATGCAGCCGACCGGAAGCGGATTCGGTGCATCAAGGAAATCGCGGACGTGGCAGCCGACAGGCATCCCCACGCCGCAGACCTAGCAATGCGATACATCGCCAACGGAGGGGAGCCCGAGGCATACCAGAAGGAGCTGTTCAAGATGGCCGAAACCAAGACCCCGCCGACGCCCGAGATCGGCCTGACCAAGCGGGAGGTGCAGCGGTTCAACATCATCAACGCGCTGCGGGCGCTTGCCGATCCGCGTGACGCGAAGGCGCGCGATGCGGCCGGGTTCGAGTTCGAGGTGTCCGACGCCGCGCAAAAGTTGTACGGACGCGAGCGCGGCGACCTGACTATCCCCGAGGAAGTCATGCACCGCGATCTGACTGCCGATGTCGGTAACGCCGGTGGCTACCTCGTGGGCGTTTCGGACGGCGGCATGTCGATGGTCGAGATGCTGCGCAACAAGATGATTACCGGCCAGCTCGGCGTGACCCAGATCGACGGCCTGGTCGGCGACTTCGCAGTCCCGAAG
>JAQBFL010000420.1:0-3344 GCA_032123415.1 bacterium
CTTCGCAGGGCTTCCCGCCGGAGTGGTAGTAAAAGCTGCCGATTTTTTGGGTCACCCCGCCGTCGGAGTCGTAGTAGAAATTTCCGATTTGCTGGGTCGTGGTGCCATCCGAGTGGTGGTAAAAATTACCGATCTTCTGAGTGACCTCCCCATCTGGCCCGTAGAGAAAATTTCCGACCTTCTGCGTCACGCCTCCGTCGGAGTGGTAGTAAAAGTTCCCGATCTTCTGCGTCGTGACATCGCCGCATTTCCCGGAAGCGGCGGCGAAGCCCTCCTCCGCCTCCGCGTTGGAGGAGTGGCGTGTGTCGTGTGAAGAGTGACGAGAGTAAACATAGGAAGGAGACGACGGGACTACAGGACCAAGAGACGAAGAGACGGAGGAATCAGCGTCGACCGAAGCGCGATCGTAGGAGGAGCGCGAACCAAACCCCGTGGGTTTGATCCGTGTGGTGTTTCCCTCCGAGTCGGTGGCGTTGTAGCCGCCCAAAGCACTGGGCCTGATGCGGGTCACGTTGCCTTCGGAATCCGTGGCGTTGTAACCGCCCAATGCGCTCGGTCGAATGCGGGTGACATTTCCCTCGGAATCCGTCGCCTTGTAGCCGCCCAAGGCACTAGGCCTGATACGCGTCACGTTGCCTTCGGAGTCCGTCGCCTTGTAGCCCCCCAAAGCACTTGGGGTAATCCGTGTGGTGTTCCCGTCGTAATCGGTCGTGCGGTAGCTCTCGGTGGGATCGAAGCTGTCGTCCTGCGCATGCGTCGTTGCGGCGAAGACGAGGGTCAGGAGAAAGACGAATACAAGCCACCGATTAATGCAGCCGAGCAAAGCGAGACGGCCGAGGCCGTCAGGCCGCAGGCAAATAGACGCGGATTCATCGAAAGTTCGGTGTTGTTGTCGGAGTTGCTTCCGGGCTTTGGAAGTTTCGGTGATGTTGTACCAAATGATCGTGCCGAAAACGACGATGATCAGGCCGATGAAGAAGGCGTCGATGATGGTGTTGATGAGGTTCATACTTCGAGCAGCCGGAACTGATTCTGTAGCTCCTTGAGTTCACTGCTTTTTTCATGAAGGGCGTCCAATCGGGCGAGTTCCTCGCGCAGCCTGTGGTGATGTTCAGCTAGAGCCTTATCGAACTCTTGTCTGAACTGTTCTATGAGAAGCTGGGCCGTCAAAGCCGCATCCGGATCATGTTCTATGGCCTGGGCGAAGTCCCGAAGCTGCCGGACAGCGTCGATGAGGCGCTCCGGCACCGGTCGTGGACTGAAAAAACGGGACACTTCCTCAAGCAAGCGTTCGGAGAGGACCGCGACCTGCTTGCAGACCGCTTCGATTTCCGGACTATCGGTCGGGGCCTTCTTGCCGGCGGATTTGCGGGGAGCCCGCCGAGGCGCGGGGGCCGGCTCGCCGTTTCCGTCTGCAACTCGTAGACGGCTAAAGCGTGGACTGCAGGAACGCATCTTGGGCGGAGCGGAGTCGCAGGCAACACCGGCCGACATATACATGACCATGCCATCGGCGACTTCCATCGCGGGTTGGACGATCTCGGTCTGGGCGACTGGGACGCGTTCCGCGTCGTCCCAGGCGATGAACGCGGCACCACGGGAGAGGAGATTGAATTGCTTGGCCAGCGCGAGGGCCTCGTCTTTGCGTTTGGAGGCGTCGAGATGTCGGATGCGGCTGCGGGCCCAGATAAGCCCGGCACTGGCGAGCGTCTGCCGCTCAGGAATGACGGACCAAAGCGAACCGTCGGCGGTGCGGCCACCAACATCGAGATCCATCGCGTCGTCGGACGCGCTGAGAGGAATAACAATGTCGTCACCGTCGCAGAGGTTGCGCAGCGGGGATTCGTCGGCGGTTTGCCAACCCGGGGTGAGGGTCAATCCGCTGACAACCGGGGCGCGGAGGATGGGTGCGAAGCGTTCGATGGCGGCGGGAATGTCTTCGCCGGGTGCGAGGAATACGCTGCGGCCACCCGTAGCGCGGGCGATGGCGTCGAGACCGTCGTTGGCGGTCATGGCAATGCCAAGCAAGTGGACGGGACAGCCGAATTCTTTGGCGGCGTTGACGGCACCATGCTCATTGCCGACCTGGCCGTCGGTGATGATAAGCACGACAGAAGGGCGACCGGTGCTATGTTCCTGGATTTTGCCGCCGAGATGGCGGAGAGCGGGAACCAACTCGGTGCCGCCTGCGGTGCCGTGACGGTGGATGCTTTTGCCGTCGGGACCGAAGTCGATATCGCCAGCGCGAACGGGAACCGCGTCGTAATCACTCGTGCCGGTCTCGAAGAGGGTGAGCCAGACACGGGTGTCGGGATGCAAATGCGGAATGAAAGCGGCGAGGGCTTTGCAGGCTCCGGTCCAGTTGGCGCCCTGCATGCTGCCGCTGCGGTCGAGGAGGAAATACACGTCGACGGGAGTCGATGTGTTAGGAGGGATGAAACGTGAGTTTGAAACCTGAGTGGGGTCAGAGGCAGGCAGGCGGATTTCGAGGAGGCCGCGGCGGTTCTCGTCGAGCCAGGTGCGGATGACGGGGGTGACGGGCGGATTTTCGCTCCAAGTAAAGATGAAGTCGCAGTCGGGCAGATGGCCGTTGGCGGCGAGCGCGGCAACGAGGTCTTCGCCGTCGCGTTTCATGACGATGGGATGGCTCGGCGAGGACGCGCCGTCGGCCAGATCACCAGCTCCGTGCAAACGGACGGTGGCGTGAAGTGCGGCGGCATCGGCGTGGTCGGGATCGATGCGCGGGGGTGTGATGCGCGAGGCATCGGGCACGAGATTGGTGTCATCGACGGTGCCGGGTCCGGTGTTGTCGCGCAGGAGGGGTTCGCCGGGGATGTAGCGGATGCCGGGATTGACCGGAATGCGCAGGGTGCGCTGTTCGCGCAGGCGTTGGACGGGTTGCAGGTAGGCGAAGCGCATGAGGATGCGGTCGCCGGGTTGGATGTTGCCGAGTTGGAGGCTGAAAAGGTTGTCGCGTTCGCTTTCGGCCAAGGCGGCGCGTCGGCCGGAGGCTTTGAGTTCTTTGAAGTGCTTGCGGGCCGCAGCGCGTTCTTCGACTTTGGCGAGGATGACGCGGCCGTTGACGTGCATCTCGCAACGGTAAGCGGCGGCGCTGGCGGGCAAGGGGAAAAGGAAGCGGCAGTCGAGGGGCTGGGTGTTGTTTTGCTCGAAGAGTTGGTCGACGGCGACGTCGGCAAAGCCGGCAGTGAGGTCGGCGCGGACGCTGACGGCACGCAGGGGAAGGACGACGCGGGTGTCTTCGAGCCAGGCTTCGAGACCGATGGTCTCGGGATCAGTGGTGCGGTTTTTCATCGGGAGGTGACTTTCTGTTTTTGGAGGATGCG
>JAQBFL010000421.1:0-4985 GCA_032123415.1 bacterium
CGCTAAGGAGGGAGACATAGCTTGGCTTGTTGTAGTAGGGGGCGATCTGCAGCGTGGCGTCGGCGCCGGCATCCCTGGCGTGCCGCGTCAGATCGACGGCTTCGCTCGTCGCGTTCGACCCCGCGCCCGCGATCACACGGATGCGCCCGGCCGCGGCCGCCACCGTCGCCTCGATGACCTTGCAGTGCTCGGCGTGGCTGAGGGTCGGCGACTCGCCCGTCGTGCCGACCGGCACGACGCCGTCGACCCCCGCATCGGCCTGACGCTCGATCAACAACGCGAGCCGCTCGAAATCGATGGCGCCATCGCGCCGGAACGGGGTTACCAGCGCCGTGAAAACTCCTGAAAACATACCATACCTCCTCGCCGCGGCAATTCGCAGCTTGCTATACCTACTTAACACGTCCGCGGGCCGCTTGTCAAACCGATCGAAAGAAAACACTTGGAGACACGAAAGCGATGAGGCAGAGTATGAGGATACGTTAACCGTGTTGCACTTTGGAGAGACTGGATATGGCCATTCGCAATGCAGTGTGGGATGGACGCAAGGTCTGGGAAATCGACAACGGAACGCTCACGCTGCGGGTGACAGTGGGCGGCGGGCACATCGCCTCGCTGACTCACCGCGAGCACCCCGACCTGAACCCGCTCTGGGCGCCGGCGTGGGGCGGCATCGAACCATGGCAGTACCGAGGCGCGGGCGCCGAGCGGTTCGCCTCGCGCCTGCTGGCGTCCATCCGCGGCCATAACCTCTGCCTGGGGTGGTTCGGCAATCCTTCCGCCGACGAACAGAAGGCCGGCCAGGAGTGTCACGGCGAGGCGTCCGTGGCGCGCTGGCACGCGCTGAGCCGCTCGACCAGCGCGGGCGCCATGTCCTTCGCCTGCGGATGCGATCTGCCCGTCGCCCAGATGCGTTTCCGGCGCACGCTGACCCTGCGCCGCGGATCGGACAGCGTCCAGGTGCGCGAGCGCATCGTCAGCCTCTCCCGGCGGGACATCCCCTTCACCATGTCCGAGCACGTCACCTTCGGCCCGCCGTTCCTCGAAAAGGGCGTGACGGTCTTTGACGCCCCCGCCACGAAGTGCCATACCTACCCCATCGCGTTCGAGCCCAACGCGCGGCTGAAGACTAACACGGCCTTTGCGTGGCCGAAGGGGCCGGGCGTAAAGGGCGGGACTGTTGACATGCGCATGATATCGAAAAAGGACCGCGTGTCGTCGGACTTCTCGACCATGCTCATGGACCCGCGCCGCGAAGACGCCTGGTTCAGCGCCCTGAACCCGCGCGCGGGTTTGATGATGGTCTATCACTGGCGGCGCGAAGACTTCCCCTGGGTCGGCAATTGGGAGGAGAATCACGGACGCAAGGTGGCGCCCTGGAGCGGCGTCTCTCTGACGCGCGGCATGGAAATGGCTAACACACCGTTCCCCATGGCACTGCGCGATGCCGTCGACCTCGGCCGATTCCATGGCCTGCGGACCTATCGTTGGCTCCCCGCGCGCGGGTCGCTCGATATCGCCTACACCATCCTGCTGCGCCCGATACCGGCCGGGACGGCGGGTGTCACGGACGTCCGCCGCACTACATCCGGCGGGTTGACCGTAACGCACCGGAGCCTCCCGCAAGACCCCCGCGGCCGGCGTGGAAGCCGGCCCTCCGTGCGCGCGACATCGGGCGTTGGTTGGGGTGATTGATTTTCTGGAGAGTGGCGTTGCACCCCGACCGTGTTTCCGGGGGGGTGCGGGAGGCTCATCGCATCGCCGGCAAGCCGGTCTCCGGTCCGGCAACGCCGTGTGAACAAATCGCGCTTGCCTGGAGAGCAAGGACAAACTATCATCCGCCCCATGAAAGACATGCACCTCCGAGTCATCGCCGCTGCGCTGCTAGCCATGGTTCTGATCCCGGTGGCCCGCGCCGCGAATGAAACAAGCGCCCTCGGCGTGGGCGGTCGCTATCACTCGCAGCATTCGGCCTTTGCCGAACTGCCGTTCGACGACGGAGACTTATCCTACGGCCTGGCCTACGAATACCACGAAGAGAAGGGCCTGTGGCAAATTGCCGTCGAGTACTGCCCCGAACCCGGTGGCGTGTCCGTCAAGGACGGCGTCACCAACCTCGTCGACTACGTCGTGACGCCGCAGTTGAGCCTGATTCTCAAGGACAACATCTGGCGCGGCGGCGTCGGCGCCATGGCCAGCTACATCGAGCAGACCGACTCGGGCGAGGCGGAATGGACGAGCGTTTACTGGCAGTTTCTGCTCGGGATCGGCGTACCGCTCGGAATGTTCGATCTCGACGTCATGGCGTCGTACCCCTTCGAAGATTGGGACACCTTGAGCGACTTTGATGCGGACGAAATGGAATACGTCGCCTGGCTGAAGCTCTCGTTCTAGCGCCCGGAGCCCGCTTCCGCCGGAAGCGGGCTGAACACAACCCATCGGCCCGCACCGGCCCAGTGCCCAGAAAGAGCCCAGAAAGAGCCCGCGCCCGGCAGGCGCGGGCTACAGGCATTACCGCAGGATCGGCGGCGTGCCTTCGTGGCGGGGGTGATGAGCACGCCGATGCCCGAGAACTTCGTGTCATCCGCCGGTCATGGCCACATACGCGTCAGCGCCTTCAACGGCCGAACCAACGTCGTCGAGAGCATGGGCCGCATCGCCGCCGCGCTGGCCTGACGCGCGTGGCCACCGCGTTTCAGAACACAAAGTTGACGCCCGCGCGAACGAGACCGAAATCGTACGTGCCTGACACGGGAACTTCGATGCCGAATCCGGAGACGGTGGCTTCCGCGTCAACCCACGAGTAGCGGTACTCGCCGAAAATCGCAACCGAAAAGTGCGGTATGCTCATCCGCCCCCGAGCAAAAGCCCCCGCCGGCTCGAACCGCTTTCGACCGGCTTCGAGAGCACGGTCCTGCGCCCGACTTCGCGCCCGGCCGCGGTGACTCCCTCGTCAACCACCCGGCCACGGCGCTGGATGTGGTGCAGCCGCGCATAGCGGGTCTTCAGGTACGCATCGACTTCGTGCTTGCCTTGGGCGACCAGGGCTGTCGTGTACCCGACCGCCGAACGCAAGGACTCTTCCTGTCCTGACAGCCTTTCGCTGAAGCCATGAATCAGCCCTGCGGCGAAATCGGTCTTCCGGCGGCGACTGTTGCGCAGGTTGCCGACGAGCTGCGACCACTGCTCGTCCACGGTCCGATGCAGGAACGCATGGACGTAGCGGGCCATCTTCAGGTTCGGGACGGCGCCGCTGACCTCCAGCACATGCCCCATCCGCGCGCGGCACACCACGTAGGCCGGAATCACGACCGTTCCGACAAAGTAGAAATCCCGCAGCAGGCTCATCATGTGGTATTCTTCGGCATGGAACCGCAGGACGGGCTCCCCGAGCGTCATGCTTTCGAACACGGGCTTCCTCCCGCCCGCCTGCAACATGCTCACGTTGTGCCTGGCCATGAGCTCGTGCACCTTCGCCATCGCGACGTCCGCCTCGTTGCACCCCCCGCCGTGCGCCATCGCCAACAGCTTCCTGACGCGCGTCATGATCCGGTCTTCGCCATCCTCCGCGTTCGCATCGAGCCGCTCGTGAATCGAGGGAGACTCGCTGGAGGCCCGGGGGTCCGCGCTCAACAATCGACAGGCCTCCTGGAACTCCTCGCCGTGGGGTGTGAGGTCGCCGCCGAAACACTCGTCGGTCAACTGATGCGCCATCTCGTGCAGGAGGACTTCGCGAATGCTGCCCCACGGAAAATCGCTGATCAGCCGTCCGCTCAAGACAATGGTGCGCCGATCTCGCCGCCACATTCCCCAATGCCCGGTCGCCGCATCGATCTCGAACCCCGGCAGGCGCATCCGAGCCCGAAGCGCGGGGCGCAGATAATCCACGGCCAATTGCCACTCGCAAACAAGACCATTCAGGATGCTGGTTTCCATCGGCTCACCATAGCAATAACCCCGCCGCTGCCGTCAAGCGAATCTTGCCTGGCGCGACAGCCATTCTCATTTTGGCCTCCTTTCGATTTCGGACGTTCTGTCAAACTTCACAGTACGTTTCTCTGTGTAACTGTCCTTTTTGCAGGGCGTTAGCCGTCTCTCGGCTTTCTCCCCCGTTTTCCCGTCCATTTCGGCTGACGAGAGCGGGCGACGAGAGCGGTGGACGATTGGAATTCCCTACTCGTTATCCCCTCTCGTCGCCCGCTCTCGTCAACCGATCCCCGTTTTCATACTTTCATAAGACTTTTGACAGAAGCATTTCGGACGACAGAGAGGTCGTCCCTCCCTTTCCGGAATCAGGCGGTTTGTTCGAATTCTGGAGGGTCGGGCTCCGTCCCGACCGCAAAATGGGCCGGTTAGAATGAGAATGGCTGGACAATCACGGTCTTGACAATCACGGCAGACCGGTGTTCAGTGTGCCATATGAAACGGCTTGCCATGGTCATCCTGCTTGCCGCCTCGCCGGCCCATCGGGGGGACGCAGCGGCCTCTCAGGCCGCGGAGGTCCGCCAGGGCGGCGCCGGCGCCGAGATTGTCATCCTTCTGCACGGACTGGCCCGGAGCAGCCGCAGCATGGCGCCCATGGAAAAGGCACTGACCGGCGCGGGCTACGACGTGCGATTGCAGCAGTACCCGTCCACCGAGAAGACAGTGGGGGAGATCGTCAGGGACCACCTCGCCCCCTTGATCGCGCAGTGCCAGGCCGAGCACCCGGCGAAGATTCATTTCGTGACGCACTCACTCGGCGGCATCCTGCTGAGGCAGTACTTCGCGCACCATAGCTTGACCAATGCCGGCCGCATCGTCATGCTCGGGCCCCCAAACCAGGGAAGCGAGGTCGTGGACAAACTCGGGCACTTCTCTCTGTTCGACTGGATCAACGGCCCCGCCGGACAGCAACTCGGAACGGCATCGAACGCACTGCCCCGGCAACTGCCCGTTCCGCCAACGGAAATCGGCGTCATCGCCGGAACCCAATCCATCAACTT
>JAQBFL010000422.1:0-3892 GCA_032123415.1 bacterium
CTTGCACTCGCGTTCCCGCATGTAGGTCTCGGCCTCGGTGGATATCGTGATGGCGTTCTCCGCGAGCAGATCGCGGTTGCCGAGAATGATCCTCAACCCGTCGTGCTTCACCTCGACGCCACGTCCGCGCGTCACCCGGAAATCCGTCGGAGCTGAAATCAGCAAGTCCCACTCCCTGGCTTTGTCCAGGATGACCCCTGCCAGCGGATGCTCGGAAAGCTTCTCGGCAACCGCCGCGAACGTCAGGACATCCTTCTCCGTGTGTCCGCAAATGCGTTTCACGTCCATCACGCGCGGCCTGCCGCGCGTCAGCGTGCCGGTCTTGTCGAACACCACGCCGTTGACCTTGCCCAGGGTTTCAAGCACATCGCCTCCCCGAATGATGATACCCCGGCGCGCGGCGGAGCCGATGGTCGCCACCACGGCCGTTGGCGTGCCTAGGACGAAGGCGCAGGGACATGCTACGATCAGGACGGTAATGGCCCGCTGAATATCGCCCGTGACGACGTAGACCGCGGCGGCGATGATGAGCATGGCGGGGACGAAGTACGTGGCAAACCGGTCCACCAGACGCTGCACCGCGGCTTTTCTCCCCTGGGCCTCGCTGATCATCGCCTTGATTCTCGCCACGGTGGACTCTTCCCCCACCTTGGTAGCGCTGATTTCGATTGCCCCGACCTGACTGATCGTTCCTGAATAAACCTCATCGCCAGGAACTTTTTCAACAGGCAACGACTCCCCTGTGATGGGAGCTTGGTCGACCGAGGCATTTCCAGCCACGACGACCCCATCCACCGCGATCCGTTCGCCGGGACGGACGACAACGATGTCGCCAATGGCCACTTCGGAAATGCCCACTTCCGTTTCGACTGCTCCCCGCTTGACCATTACGGTATCGGGCAACAGAGAACCCAGGCCGTGAATGGCCTTGCTGGTCTTGGCAATGGTGATTTCCTCGAGCAGTTCCCCCAGAAGGAGGATGAAGATAACGACCCCGGCCTCCGTGGTGTGCCCAATGGCCATGGCCGCGACCGCCGCAATGGCTACCAGCGCATCGACGCTCAACTGCCGATGCCGCGCGGCGCGGATGGCTTTGGATGCGATGGGAAAGCCGCCGATCACGGCCGCCAGCGCGCCCAAAACGCCGGCAAGCCACACCGGACCCGCGGAGAAAGACTGCATCATCCAAGCGATGACGAGCATGCTCCCTACGGCAACCGTGAGTGCAATCCGGCGACGTTGGGCGAACGTTGCTTCGGTCACGGCTTTTCCTTCCCTTCCTTCTTCGCAGACGACGAATGGCAGCGATCGGAGGCGGGGCATGTTTTTGTCCCGCAAGCGCAACCGTCACTCTTTCCGGTCAGCGTGCGGTAGAACGACCTTCCCGCCAAGATCAGCACGACGCCAACAATGACGCATACAATGACTTTCTCAATCATATTGATTTCTCCTATCGAACGCCGATGCCTAGGAGGGTCCCGGCCTGGAACACCAACAACGTCAACACGTAAGCCATGACCGTGAGCCCCCCCAGTTGGAAGAGCGCCCATTTCCATGAGTTGCTCTCGCGCTTCGTCACGGCGATGGTCGCCATGCACGGGGCCGAGATGAGCATGAACAACATGATGCAAAACCCGACCAGCGGCGAGTAGTTGGCGCGAAGCTTGTCGCGCAACGACGCGGATTCCTCATCGGCCTCGCCGACGGAGTACACAATGCCCATCTGCGCGACGAACACTTCCTTAGCCGCAAAGGCGCCGATCATGGCCGTTCCGATCCGCCAGTCAAAGCCCAGCGGCTTGATGAACGGTTCCATGGCGTGCCCGATACGGCCGGCCACCGTATGCGACAGCTCGGCCGCCTGCCGTTCCTCGGGGGATGCCTCAGGGGCGATGTCCCGTGCTTTAGGGAAACTGGTCAGAGCCCAGAGAATCACCGAGACCGCCAGAATAGTGGTGCCCGCCTTCTTCAGATAGAGTCCGGCGCGCTCCCACATGTGAATCGCCATCCCCTTGATCGTGGGCATGCGATAGGGCGGCAGCTCCATCACAAACGGCACCGACTCGCCTTTGAATAAGGTCGAGCGCAGCAGTTTCGCGCACAGGATCGCCAGGACGATGCCGATGACATAGACGATCCAAAGCATGGGCGCCCGCCAGGCCTCCGGGAAGAACGCCGGAATGATCAATGTGTAAATCGGCAATCTGGCCCCGCAACTGACCAGGGGGATGACCAGCATCGTGGTGAGCCGGTCACGCTGGTTCTCCAGTGTTCGCGTCGCCATGATGGCCGGAACCGAACAGCCGAATCCGGTCAGCATGGGAATGAAGCTCTTTCCGTGCAGTCCGATCGTGTGCATGAGCCGGTCCATCATGAACGCCGCACGCGCCATATAGCCCGAATCCTCCAGCGCCGCGATGGCGAGGAAGAGCAGCAGGATGTTAGGCAGGAAGACCATCACGCCGCCGACACCGCCAATGATCCCGTCCACCAGCAAGGACTTCAGAACGCTGTCCGAGCTGGCGGGCCACAAGCCGGCCACAGCGCCGCCCAGCCATCCGAACAAGCTCTCAAGCCAATCCATGGGGGGAGTGCCGACCGTGAACGTCAGCCAGAACACGAAGTACATCAGGCTGAGAAAGATCGGCAGTCCCCAGACCCGGTGGATGACGACCTCATCAATACGGTCGGAGCGCGTATGCCGCGATTCGACCGTCGAGCGCACGGCTTCCTGGCAGGCGCCCGAGATAAACCCATAGCGGCGTTCGGCGATGATCATTTCGGCGGAATCGCCGAGCAGCGTTTCGATCCGCTCGCGTTCGGCCCGGACGGCCTCGTGGAGTTCGCCCGATTGGATTCGTACCGCCACCTCCTTGTCGTTCTCAAGGAGTTTGATGGCCGTCCAGCGCGCCTTGCGCTCATTGACGCACCGCACGGTTTGATTCAGGCGGCTCAGAATGTGCTCGATGCCTCTTTCGATGTCCTTGCCATAGTCAATGTCAGGAGCCTTCTGGGATTGACCGGCCCGGGCGACGCGGACGGCGGTGGCGAGCAGTTCCTGTACGCCGACGTTCTTGTGGCCGACCGTCGGCACAATCGGCGCGCCAAGCAGGGAAGACAGCAACTCGAGGTTGAATTCGAACCCCCGGTCGCGCGCCACGTCGCTCATGTTGAAGGCCAAGACAACCGGAGCGCCCAGTTCCATGATCTGCAGGGCGAGATACAGATTGCGCTCCAGGTTGGACGCATCCACGACATCCACCACCACGTCCGGCTTCTCCTCAATGATGAAGTTGCGGGCCACCAACTCCTCGATGGAATAGGCCGTCAGGCTGTAGGTGCCGGGGAGGTCAACGACGTTGACCGTCGCGTCCCCGGACTTGCAGGTCCCTTCCTTCTTCTCGACGGTCACGCCCGGGTAGTTGCCCACGTGCTGGTGCGACCCCGTCATGCTGTTGAACAGCGTGGTCTTTCCGGAATTCGGATTCCCCGCCAACGCCATCGTGATGCGTTCTTTCATCTTCAATCACTCCTTTCGCAAATCGGAATTACGGCATTCACAAGAGAGTTCGGCGAACCAAACTCCATGGCCAAAAAAACACGCTTTCCCTTCCGGGTCATTCCACAGCCATCTTCTCCGCCATCCCTCTGCCCAGCATGAGACGCCCCTCCTTGACCCCCACCACAAGCGGACCGCCGCGGTGATTCTGATGCACGGCTATGGCGACTCCGGGAACAAGCCCCATCGCGGCAAGACGGGATGTCAATCCGTGTCCCTTCCGGACGCGCCGCAGCACGACGGTCCGACCGGCCGGGACGGCACTCAACGGCATTGGGTTTTGGTCATTGGTCATTGGTGTCCCATTGCGGACCGTCTTCTTTGACTTGGTTC
>JAQBFL010000423.1:0-4668 GCA_032123415.1 bacterium
GGAACATGAGGAACCTATTCGAGGGTGACACCTTCGAGGATATGCGTCAGGCTTCAACAACCTCTCGAACGTCAACCGCAGCTTCAGAGCAATAGAACGGGCAAGCCCTCGTCAGTTCCGAAAGAAGCTTCACGCTTCCACATAACTCAGTACGGCTGTTGTTTCTGCGCGTAGTCGCCAACCAGCTTGTACCGCGTATTGCGAAACCGCATGACCCCGAACTTCTCGTAGAATCTGGTTTCGCATAGCCGCTGCCATTCCTTCACTGTCAGCTTCTTGCGCCAGCGCGGATCGTCCACAGAAAGCGTATGCTTGAAAGACCGGACTGAGCACGGTCTGGGTAAGTGATGGAGGAAGGGGCGGATTGAGTCAAGCTGGATGAGGGACGGGGGTTGGCGTCCGTTGGAATACGTGATAGGAAAGCGAGGTCGGACCTCACGGAGTTAAGGGCTCCGTGAGGTTTTTTGTTCTCCCGAACGTGGTTGAGACCCCCAGGAGAATGACCTCATGGAGAAGCTAATACGGGACCGGCGGTTTTTCAAGTTCTTAGAGGACGTGGATCAGGACATGGCGGACGTGGCGCGGGAGGAGGGCTGTGACGAGTGCGGGGGGGAGACGTTGCACCGGGGGGATTATCCGCGGAAGCCGCGGGGCGGGCCGGAGTGGGACCGGCGGTTCAGTTTTTGCTGCGCGAAGGAAGGTTGCCGGAAGCGGAAGACCCCGGCGAGCGTGCGCTTTCTGGGGCGTCGCGTATATGCGGGACTGGTGGTCGTGCTGGTCAGCGCGATGGTGCATGGGATGAAGCCCACGCGGGTGGCTCGCTTGAGGGAGGGGCTGGGGATCAGCGAGCGGACGTTGAAGCGATGGCGAGCCTGGTGGCTGGAGACCTTTGTGAACGAGGACTTCTGGAGAGTCGAGCGAGCGCGGTTTTCGCCGCGGTTGACGGAGGCCTTGCTTCCGCAGTCGCTGGTGGACGCCTTTGACGCGAGCCAACGGGAGGGGTTGATGAAGCTGATGAGATTTTTGTCGCCCATCACGGTGCCGATGCGAAAGGAGGGCCGGGGTATGTGAGGGGTTTGTGGTTCCCGCAGAGCATGCCCATGGACCGGGGCGGTGGGGGTGACGTATAGGGGTCGGCATCGCAAGAGAACGGCGCGGAGAACGCCGAACGAAAGGAGGCAGGCGATGTCGAAGGCAACGAGTGTGGGCACGGCGGGCGATGCAGGGTGGGCTCAGTTTCGGTTCGGAGTGATCGGGCCGTTGTTGGCCGCGCCACCGGCGGCGGGAGCGCTGCAGGAGGAACTTCAGCGGCTGGCGGACAAGGACTGGCGACATCCGAAGAGCGAGCAGTGGGTGAAGTTCGGGCGCTCGACGATCGAGCGGTGGTATTACCGGGCGCTGGCGAAGTCGCGGGACCCGGTGGGAGCGTTGTCGCGCAAGATCCGGGACGATCAGGGCACCCACCCGAGTCTGAGCGACGCGTTGCGCGTGGCGCTGCTGGAGCAGTACCGGCAGCATCCGGACTGGTCCTATCAGTTGCATGCCGACAACCTGGCCGTGTGGGCGAAGCAGCAGCCCGCCGGCGTCACGATGCCCTCCTACGTCACGGTGCGGCGTTACATGGTCGGCGCCGGGCTTCGCAAGCGAAAGCGGCTGGGAGGCGGGCGTATCACCGCTGGCGCCCAGGCGGCCGAGGCGCGCTTCCAGAATCTGGAGATCCGTTCCTATGAGTGCGAACACGTCAACGCGCTGTGGCATCTGGATTTTCATGCCGGCTCGTTGAAGGTCCTGTTGAGCAACGGGCAGTGGAGCCATCCGCAGTTGCTCGGCATTCTCGACGATCATTCCCGGCTGTGCTGTCACGCGCAATGGTATCTGTCCGAGACGGCGGAAAAGCTCGTGCATGGGCTGCGTCAGGCCTTAGAGAAGCGGGGACTACCCCGGGCGATCATGAGCGACAACGGCGCGGCGATGATCTCGGACGAGTTCACCGGGGGTCTGATGCGGTTGGGGATCCTCCACGAAAGGACCTTGCCCTACAGCGCCTATCAGAACGGCAAGCAGGAAGTCTTCTGGGGACAGGTCGAAGGCCGGTTGCTGGCCATGCTCTCGGGGTGCGGGGATCTGACCCTGGAGCAGTTGAACGACGCCACCCTGGCCTGGGTGGAGATGGAGTACAACCGCAAAGTCCATTCCGAGCTCGGAGTCCGACCGGTGGATCGTTACGTCTCGGGAAAAGATGTCGGCCGGCCGTGTCCATCGAGCGACGACCTCACCCGGGCGTTTACCGCCCAGCTCCAGCGCCTCCAGCGTCGCAGCGATGGCACGGTCAGCATCGAAAGCATTCGTTTCGAACTGCCCTCGCGATACCGGCATCTGACGCGCCTGACCTTCCGATATGCCCTCTGGGATCTTTCGCAGGTGTATCTGGCCGACGAGCGCACGGGCCAGATCCTTTGCCGGATCTACCCGCAGGACAAGCGCAAGAATGCCGATGCGCGGCGCCGGAGCCACGAACCGGTCGCCGAGCGGCGCGAGCCGGTCGCCCCGTCGGGTGGCATGGCCCCGCTGTTACGCCAACTGATCGCCGAGTATGCCGCCACCGGACTGCCCCCCGCGTATCTGCCTAAGGACGAAAGCCTCGAGGAAAGGAACCCCACGCATGAGTAAGAAACTGCTGGCCCTGTATGGACTGAAATACAATCCCTTCTGTCAGGAAATTCCCACCTCTGCCCTGGCCGTGTCCAAGGCAGTGGAAAGCTTCTGCTGGCGAATCGAGAACCAGGTCGCGGAAGGCGGGTTCGCCCTGATCACCGGCGAACCCGGAACCGGCAAGAGCGCCACGCTGCGCATCCTTACCGAGCGCCTCGGGGCGTTGCGCGAGGTGACCGTCGGGGTGTTGACCCGTCCCCACGCCTCGGTCGGCGACTTCTATCGCGAACTGGGCGATCTGTTCGGCGTGTCGCTGACGGCCAGCAACCGGTGGGGCGGCTCCAAGGCCTTACGGCAAAAGTGGCAGGCCCACATCGAAACGGCGCTGTATCGCCCCGTGCTGTTGATCGACGAAGCCCAGGAGTTGAGCGCCGCGCTGCTCTGTGAACTCCGACAGCTTTCCAGCGCCGACCTGGACTCGCGCAGCCTTCTCTCGGTGGTCTTGAGTGGCGACCGCCGGCTCAGCGCCAAGCTGCAACAGCCCGAGCTGTTACCCATTGCCAGCCGCATTCGCAGCCGGCTGCGGACCGAATCGGCCAGCCCGGAGGAACTGCGCAACGGCCTCACCCACCTGCTGAAGCAGGCGGGAAACCCACGGCTCATCAGTCCCGCCTTGATCAATACCCTCTGCGAACACGCCGCCGGCAATTATCGCCTGCTGATGAACATGGCCAACGATCTGCTGGCGGAAGCGGTGCGCCGGGACCTCGAACAACTCGACGAGAAGCTATTCTTCGAGCTCTGCAGCCTGGACCCGAAACCGTCCCTGAAGGCAAAACCATGAACGGCCTACCGACAAAACGCGCCTGCGAACTGGTCGATACCGCCGACCAGCCGTCATGGCTGATCGAATGCCTCTGGGCTGACCAGGCGGTCGGGATACTGGGGGGCCAGCCCAAGTGCTGCAAAAGCTTCCTCGCCCTGGACATCGCCGTCAGCGTCGCCGCCGGAGTGCCCTGCCTGCGTCAGTTCCTCGTCGGCCGCCAGGGGCCGGTGCTCCTGTTCCCCGCCGAGGACTCGTTGCCGGTGGTGCGGCAACGTGTCGAAGGCATCTGCGTGGCCGCCGGCATTTCGATCGACGCGCTTCCGCTCCATGTGATTACCGCCCCCCGCCTCCTGCTCGACCTTGCGGAGGATCAACAACGCCTGCGGGAGACCGTCGCCTCCGTGCGGCCGGCGCTTCTGATCCTGGATCCGTTCATCCGCCTGCACCGGGCCGATGAAAACGCATCCAAGGATGTCGCCCCGCTTCTCGGCTATCTCCGGGAACTTCAGCGCGAGTTCACCATGGCCGTGCTCCTCGTGCATCATGTCCGAAAGGGATCCTCCTCCGACCGGCCCGGCCAAACCCTGCGCGGCTCTTCCGACCTTCACGGCTGGGGCGATTCCAACCTCTACCTCCGCCGAACCGACTCCCACCTGCTGCTCTCCGTCGAACAGCGTGCCGCCCCGACCCCCGACGACATCCCCCTCGAGCTCTCCCAAAACGGATCCGCACTGGCTCTGCGCGTCATCGCGGCGCGCAGGAGCACGGAGCCCGCCCCGCAGTCGCCTTCCGAGCGTGTGCTCGATGCCATGGCCAATGCCCATCAGCCGCTCTCCGTGCAGTCCCTGCGCAATCGCTGCCGCATCCGCACCGCCACCCTCTGCCAAACCCTGGAAACCCTCTGCGCCAACGGAACCGTCGTTCACGGCCCGGACGGCTACTCGCTCGCCAGCCCCATAAACGAAACAACCGTTTCCTTTCCCTCCAACCCTATACCCCCCTCGGGAAACGGAAACGGGAAACACTCCCCCCAACTCACCCTGCCGCTCGTCCATCAATTACCCTGACCCCACCTCCATCATTTTCCGCGACCACTCTCATATCAGCCCCGAAAGAAGCGGTCAAATTGCATGCAGCCAAACAGTGGCGCATGGCATTGACCCGGCGTTCAGGAGTGCCGATCGTGGGCA
>JAQBFL010000424.1:0-2652 GCA_032123415.1 bacterium
CCACGATAGTGGCGCAGCGCGTGCCGGGCGGTGAACCGGGTTTCAAACGTCGTTTCGTATCGCGCCATGCCGCTCGCACGAATCGGCGGAGTACCGGAAATGAAAAGTCATGCAGGCAACACCGCCCGCAACGTCCCATTCCCTATCCGTGACTTCGTGTCTACTGCTATGAGGCGAACAGTCAAGCCCGTTTGTGTCCAGGAGGTAAGCCCCTCGTCGTTGATCTCGCGCAGTCTGCTATTCGGTCGTCATCCAGTCGGATCCGGATGAGACGCATTTACCCTAACCGCGGAAGACGGACCATACTCCGTGACGGGCATTTCACCCAGGCCACAACCGGTCTCGTCTTCTTTGAGATTCTCGACGGATCTACGCGAAGGTCCTCGACCTCCGGCTCGTTCAGTTCATCGGCCTCCTTCTTGTGCCTTGCTCACCCAGTCCCATCTCACTACACTCCACTCATCCGGCCAAACGAAAGCAGGCTCTGCTGGCGAGCAACCTGCCCAGGGATAGCCGGTGCTGCTTGACAGGGGGCGTCGCCAAAACGGCGCTCCTTTTTTCTTCCTCCTGTTGAGCAGCTCATGCCTCCAAAACGCTTCCGAAAAGGTGCGCGTAGCGCTTCCGTTCACGCCGTTTTCTTTTGCTGTACGGACGACGCCACGTGCCACATCTTCACGCCCAATCTCCGCATGCAGGCCACCACTGCGATCATCTTCTTCTTCGGGTTGCGCGCGACCGCCTTCTCGTAGAAGGCCCGGTCGGGGCCACTGTCACTGCGTATCCGACACCACACCGCTTGACACAACGCACGCCTTAACCGTCCCGATCCAAATCGTGTAATGTGCCCTTTCCGGTCATTGGCAGCCCCCGACTCGTTGCTACTGGGAACCAAACCCAGAATTCCTCCTACATTCCGCCTATTCTTGAAACGCCCCATGTTCCCCAATTCGGTCAGAAAGATCATCGCCGTCAACACGCGTATCCCCGTCATTGCGTCCAGTGCATCCACGGCTTTTCGATAGCGCGGCAACTCCGCCTTCTCGGCTACCCCTCGATCCAACTCCAGCGCCTCCTGCTCCAAAAACTCCAACTCGCGCATCAACGACTTCAACACCCGCAGCACACCTTCCTTAAGCTTCGAGCCTTCCTCCACTTGCCCCTTCATCCAGATCCGGTGCGCCTGCGTCCAATTCGATTCCATGCCTCCCGGCTTCTCCAAGCCTTGCCGCTTCAGCAAAGACTGAATCTCGCACTTCACCGCCGTTATCTTGTGCCCCCAGTCCGCTCGACAACGTACGATTTCCCGTGCATCCCGCGTCTCTTCATCCGGGATCCAAATGCTGGGCAATTTGCTCTTCGCCACCACATGGTTCTTCAGCGCCTCGAAAATCCGCAACGCGTCCTTGTCATCCGTCTTCTTCTTTCGCTCTTCCACCGACGTCTTGATCTTCGTCGGCGCCAACACGTGGCATTCGATCCCCGCCGCCTTCAGCTCGTCCCACAGCAGATACCCAGCGCTCGAAGCCTCATAGGCCACTACAATCTTCTGCACGCCCAGGCGCTCTGCTTCATGACGCAAGAACTGAATCACCGATTCCCGGGACTTCCGGTTTCCCCCAAACGACTTGCCCGTCGGATCAGCTACTCCCATCGCGTACCTCACTCGGATGCTTTCGTCGTGTACATCCGCCCCAACCATCAGTACATTGCTCATCGCCAGTCGCTCCTTAAAGGTGGCCCCTGATTGGAAACTCACTAACTCCACTTTCGGGGCTTCTCCTCCTGGACGCGACTGGCTTTTCTGTTCACTGCCTCATGTGTACTCCGTGGTGAAGAGTCGTTCCTAAAGCACCTGCCCCGCCGCGGCGACAATGTCGTTGACCGTCGGCAGGAACGCCGCTTCCAGTATGTGCGACTGAGGCGCGATGCCGTTCTTCGCACCCACGCGCACCACCGGCGCGTCCAGGTAATCGAAGGCTTCAGCCATGATCGTCGAAGCGATCTCGCCCGTGTAACTGCCGATGTGGATGGCCTGACTGGCCACCACCACACGGCCGGTCTTGCGCACCGAGCGCAGGATCGTCTCCAGGTCCAGCGGCACGAGGCAGCGGATGTCGATCACTTCCGCGCTGATGCCCTTATCCGCCTGCAGCTTCTCGGCGGCCTTCAGGCAGTCCTGCACAGCCGGGCCCCACGCCACGAAGGTCATGTCCTTGCCTTCGCGCTTCACCGCGGCCTGACCCAGCGGCACCGTGTAATCCTCTTCCGGTACCACGCCCTTCATCGAGTAGAGCAGCTGCGACTCGACGAACATGACGGGGTTGTTGTCGCGGATCGCCGCCTTCAGCAGGCCCTTGGCATCATGCGGATCAGCGGGATAGACGACGTACATGCCGGGGATGTGAGCGAACATCGTCTCGAGCGTCTGCGAGTGCTGCCCGCCGTAGCCCTTTCCGCCGCCAACAGAAACTCGATAGACCAGGGGGATTTCGGCTTTGGCGCCCGACATGTAGTGCCACTTGGCCGCCTGGTTGCTGATCTGGTCCGACGCCATGAGCGCGAAGTCCATATACATCAGCTCCACCACCGGCCGCAGCCCCACCATGGCCGCGCCCACCGCCGTGCCGCAGATCGCGGCCTCGGAGATGGGGG
>JAQBFL010000425.1:0-2689 GCA_032123415.1 bacterium
TTGCCCTGGTAAGCGGCCACTTCTTTCCCAGCAATCTGGTCGGTGCTCAACGTGCGCGGCTGTGGGCACAATATCTGCCCGAGTTCGGCTGGGAACCGATCGTGGTTGCGGGCGACCCGGAGCGTTACGAGGAGCGGCCGGATCCCGAGCTCATGCGACTGCTTTCGCCGCAATTGCGGGTCGTTCATGCCGCGACCCTGTCGACGCGGCCGATCCGTCTCGTCGGCGACATCGGCGTGCGTGCCTTCTGGGGCTGCTATCGGGCCCTTTCGGCATTGGCGGCCGCCCGCGAGGTCGACTTCATTCATGTCGTTATCCCGTCCAACTTCCTGGGGCCGGTAGGTCGCCTCGTCCATCGACGCTACGGCGTTCCCTACGGCATCGATTACGTGGATCCCTGGGTCAATCGCTGGCCCGGCGTCGAGCGGCCCTTCAGCCGCGCCTGGGGTTCGTACCATCTCGCCCACTGGCTCGAGCCATGGGCGGTACGGGATGCGGCGCTGATTACCGGCGTCGCGCCCGGCTACGTGTCGGGCATGCTGGAACGCAATCCCGAGGTGGCGAAGAACGCCGAGCTTGCCTACATGCCGTACGGTATCGCGCCCGAGGATTTCGCGCCGGTTCGCGACATGCATCGTGCGCCATTTCTGTTCGATCCGGGCGACGGCTGTTTTCACATGATCTATGGCGGGGCCCTGCTGCCCGCAGGTCTGGGCGTTCTCGATGCCTTTTTATCGGGATTACGCGTGCTGCGCGACACTGCGCCCGACCTGGCGGCGCGGCTGCGCGTGCATTTCACCGGTACCGGCACCTCGCCGGACGACCCGAAGGGCTATCAGGTGATGCCGCGGGCGCAACGCCTGGGCGTGGACGAGATGGTCCGCGAGAACCCGCATCGCATCGGCTATGTCGACATGCTCAACCATCTGATGCAGAGCAATGCCGTCCTGGTGCTGGGGTCGACGGAGCCTCACTATTCACCATCCAAGGTGTTTCAGGGAATGCTGTCACGCCGGCCGGTTTTCGCGCTCCTGCACGAGCAGAGCACGGCGGTGGCCATGATCCGTGCAGCGCATGCCGGCCGGGTGACGACCCTCACGGAAAAGGCGCTGCCTACCCCGGAGACCATCGCGGCGTCGCTTCGCGCCTTCATCGAGGAAAGTGCCACCTTCAATCCCGATACGGTCGACCGGTCGGGCTTCGAGGATTTTTCCGCGCGTCATTCGACCCGTGTCCTGGCCGAGGCGCTCGACCGCGCCTGCGTGCGATATCAGGCGCGCCCGGTCCTTCAGTCGAGCTGAGGCCGCCTTGCGCATCGGGTTCCTGATCAGCCATCCGATCCAGTACCTCGCGCCGCTGTTTCGCGAGCTTGCGAAGCAATGCGACCTGACCGTCTTCTATGCCCATCGTCAGACCGCGGAGCAGCAGGCCCGCGCCGGATTCGGCGTGGCCTTCGACTGGGACGTCGATCTTCTGTCGGGTTACCACAGCCGGTTCCTGCGCAACGTCGCACGGGCGCCGTCGACAGACCGGTTCTTCGGCTGCAGCACGCCCGAGATCGCAACAGAGATTGCCGCCGGCGGTTTCGATGGCTTTGTCGTGCCGGGGTGGGCGCTTCTCACCTACTGGCAGGCGGTGCGGGCGTGCCGGCGCGCGGGTGTTCCGGTGTTCGCGCGAGGTGATTCGCAACTCATGGGCCCGCGCAGCAGTGCCGTCCGGCTTGCCAAGGCCGTCGCCTTTCGCGGTATCCTGCGGCAGTTCGATGGGTTCCTCTATGTTGGCCAAAGGAACCGCGACTATCTGCTCCATTACGGCGCGCCAGCCGGCCGCCTGTTCTTCTCGCCGCATTGTGTCGACAATGACGCCTTCCGGACGGCCAGCGACACGGTGCGACAGCAGGCTGCGGCGAGCGCCGATCCGTCTCAGCTTCGACGGATCCTGTTCGTGGGCAAGCTGATGGAACGCAAGCGGCCGTTCGATGTGTTGCGGGCCGTGGCGCAATTGCGCGCACGCGGATGCCTTGTCGAGGTGGCGTTCGCCGGATCGGGCGAGTTGCAGGGCGCGCTGGCGGAGACCGCCGCTGCAGCCGACGTTCCGGTGCGGTTTTTCGGCTTCGTCAACCAGAGTGAATTGCCCGGCATCTATGCATCCGCCGACGTCACCGTCCTGCCGTCCGACGGACGCGAGACCTGGGGGTTGGTCGTCAACGAAGCCATGGCCTGCGGCGTGCCGGCGGTCGTCTCCGATGCCGTCGGCTGCGGTCCCGACCTTGTCCAGGCAGGCGTCACCGGCGAGACCTTTCCACTTGGCGACGTTGCCGCGCTGGCCGGTGCGATCGAGACAGTGCTGTCGCTCGATCGCGATCGGACCAGGCACGCCCTGGCCGCACGGATGCAAACCTACTCGCCAGAACGGGCGGCTCGGGGTATTGCAGGCGCTGTGAGTGCCTTGAAGTCCAGAAGCAGGGCAGAATGAAGCGCCATCCCGTTCGAGGCCCCTCGTGGTGACCGTAAACTCCCGCCTTCGTGCGCGGCCCGCGTCGCCGCCCATGGTGCTGGACTACGGTTTTTTGCGCCGTACCTTTCTCCTCGTCGGAATGGCGTTGCTGCTGGTCGCGCCGTTTTCGCTGGACCCGCTGGCGCTCGCTGTCGGCGGCTTCGTGCCTTGGCTCGTCCTCAGCATCGTGGCC
>JAQBFL010000426.1:0-3208 GCA_032123415.1 bacterium
GTCGGCGTTATCCGGCTCAGGACGGCAGCCAGTTTACGAAGTTCCGCCCACGTTCTCTCCCCAAACTGACCAGATCCGCGCATTGTTCCGATCTCCGATCTTCGCGTGCAACGCATCACTCTCGCCACCGCCACCGCAACACCGTTGCAGACCGCTTCCCTCATCCATGCGTCATTATACGTAATCCGAGGCCGTCTCGTCAAGCAATGACCATCCATCGCCCGGCGACACGCCCCGTGCGGGCCATGCATGTGCTTTCTACCGTCTTTCAAGAATGAACTTTGACGCCATGGGAAGCAGGCTGCGGCCTCCCGAGTCATCTCATCGCGGCTGAGCCTGTTCCCCCGGATGGCCGGTGTTCAGCAGGGCGCGGATGGGACCCACCTCGTTCGTGGCGCGGAAAATGTTGACGTGCTGCATGCTGCCTGACAGGCCGGCGGACGCCAGTTCGCCGCGGAACTCGTCCTGCACCTGCTTGACGTCGAGGTTCGGCGGCAGCGAGACCTCGCCGATGTGCGTCACATGGCCGCCGTCGAGCGCCACGTACCAGTCTTCGATGTTGATGTGACGGGCGGCCAGGAAGGATGTGATCCGCATCAGGATGCCGCCGCGGTCGGGGCCGTGCGCCGTTACCATGTAGCGATCGCCGCGAGGCCGTGCGCACGCCGGTTGCGGGACGGCGTAGCGGTCGTCGACGACGACGTTGAGATGTTCGTCGGTGAAGTGCGCCTGGATCGCCCCGCGGATGTCGTCCTCGCCGGTGTCGGAGGGAAAGGATGCCGTGAGAATCACGGTGAAGTAACCGGCTACGACGGTCTGGCTGATGGCGTCGATGTTGCCGCGTATGCCGTTAACGGCGCTGGAGACGTCGCGCAGGATGGCGACGCGGTCGGGCAGCAGCAGGGCGACAACGTAGCGGTTGGGTTCGGTGCATGCGGTGGTCATGAGGCGGACTCCATGGAGGTCAACGGGTGAAACGAGACGCCGCGCGGCATTGGCGCGACGCCAAAATACGATGCAACGGACTGTGCCAGGTCGAAGAACCCGTGGCGGATGCCCAGGGAGGCGCCCGGCGTGGCGGTGGGGGAGAATACCAGCAGCGGCACGAACTCCCGGGTGTGGTCGGTCCCTCTGAACGTGGGGTCGTTGCCATGGTCGGCCGTGATGAAGAGCAGCTCGTCGTCGTGCAGCAGCGCCGTCAATTCGCCCGTGAACGTGTCGGCCTCCACGAGGGCGCGGGCGTAGCCCGCCGCGTCGCGCCGGTGCCCGTAGAGCATGTCGAAGTCGATCAGGTTCGCGAAGACGAACTCCTCGCGGCGCGCGCGGGCGAGGCGCAGCGTGGCGTCCATGGCGTCGCGGCTGTTCTCGAGGTGATGGGACTCCGCGATGCCGCCGCGGTTGAAGATGTCGTCGAGCTTGCCGACGGTGACCGTGTGCACGCCGGCGGCGGCCAGGCGGTCGAGAATCGTCGGCTCGGGAAGCGGGTACGAGAAATCCCGCCGATTCCGAGTACGTTGAAATGCGCCGGGCCTGCCTGTAAACGGTCGCGCGATGACGCGGCCGACGCGCAGCGGGTTGCAGAGCGCGCGGGCCGCCTCGCAGGCGCGGTAAAGCTCGGGTAGCGGCACGACCTCTTCGTGCGCGGCGATCTGCAGCACCGAATCCGCGCTGGTATAGGCGATCAGGGCGCCGTCGCGCAGGTGCCGCGCGCCGAGCTCCTCGATGATCGCCGTGCCGCTGGCCGCCTTGTCGCCGATGATCCGGCGGCCGGTACGCTCCTCGATGCCGCGCACGAGGTCAGGCGGAAAAGATGGCGGGCCGGGGGGAAAGAGATGGAAACCCTCTGCCAGATGCAGCCCCGCCATTTCCCAGTGGCCGGTCGTCGTATCCTTGCCCCGCGACAGCTCCATCATCGCGCCGGCATGGCCGCGCGGGCGCGCGACCGGGCGTACGCCCTCGATCGGAAGCCCCCCCGGCAGCAGCGGCGGAATATTCCCGAGCCCGAGGCTTTCGAGACTGGGAAGGCGGACGCCGCCGACGGCGCCCGCCAGATGCGCCAGCGTGTTGGCCCCGGCGTCGCCATAGTCCGCGGCATCGGGCGCCGCGCCGATGCCCACGGAATCCAACACGATGACGAAAGCCCGCTTCATGGTTTGCCGGATAGAACGTTCTGGATGGTCTCGGTCAGTACGCGCATGGTGACGGGCTTCAGGAGGCATTTGCGAATTCCGACGTCGCTCAGGCATTGCGGGGAAATCGCTTCGCTGAACCCCGTGCAGAGGATGATAGGCAAATCGGGGCGGATGGCGATGAGTTCGCGCGCCAGCTCCATGCCGCTCATTCCCGGCATGATCTGGTCGGTGATGACGATGTCAAAGCGCTTCGGATCGGCCGTAAAGAGGCGCAGCGCATCCTCGGCGCTATGGGCGGCGACGGGGTGGAACCCCAGCGAGGCGAGCATGCGCGCTTCCATGGTGACGATGTCCTTCTCGTCGTCGACGAACATCACGCAGGCGCTGCCGGGGCCGATCGGTGGCAGCGTTTCCTCCTGGCGGATCTCGATTCGCGCGGCGGCCGGAAGCAAGACATGAAAGGTGGAGCCCTCGCCGGGGCGGGATTCGACCGTGATGGCTCCCTTCAGGCTGGTCACGATGCCGTGGACCATGGCCAGTCCCATGCCGGTTCCCTCGCCGCTGGGCTTGGTTGTGAAGAACGGCTCGAAGATGCGGTCCATCGTGGGCTGGCTCATGCCGTGGCCGGTGTCCCTGACGGACAGTCTCAGGTATTGACCCGCGGCGAGCTGCGGCATGCCGCCGCCCGCGCGCTCCTTCTGCGTGAACTCGCCGAGGCGGATATCGAGCGTGCCGCCGCGGTCTCGCATGGAGTGCGCCGCGTTGGTGCACAGGTTCATCAGCACCTGGTGAATCTGCGTGGGGTCGGCCACGACCACGTCGCGAGGCGTCTTCAGGTTCTGGATGACCTCGATGTTTGGGGGCAGCGTGGCGCGCAGTTGCTTGATGACCTCCTTGATGATGGACGAGATCTGGATAGGGTGCCCCTCCTTCTCCGAGTGGCGGCTGAACGTCAGGATCTGGTTGACCAGCTTGGTAGCTCTATTGCATGCTTCGAGAACTTTGCTCAAATAGATCTGGGACTGACCCTCCCGGGGTGTTTTCACCACAGCAAGTTCCGTACATCCGATCATTAC
>JAQBFL010000427.1:0-3947 GCA_032123415.1 bacterium
AGACCGGTCGCGTCGAGCACGTGTTCATCGAAGGCGGGGTGGAGGACGAGACGATACGTCGCCGCGTCGAGGCTATGCTGATGCGCGCCATGGCGGAACCCGGAGAATCCGCCGTGTCGGGGCCGGTGCGGGCGGCGTTGGCCGAGACGGCCGCACCGCGGTAGCGCGGCGGTCCCATGGCGAGCGCCCCGCCGATCTCGAAGCCGAAACGGACCGAGATCGGTGGACTTGGCCGAGCCTTCCATGCCGCCCGTTCTCCGAACCGGGAGGCCCTCGTGCGAATGCCTGCCGACGCCCGGTCTCGGCGCTGTGCCGGTCTCAGCGCTGTTGACGGCGCGGGGGCGGCGCGGTAGGCTGTGCGAAAGGTCCCGTGTTGGAATATGAAATCGGCATTCTTCGACAAACTGATCGATCGGATGGATCGGCTCGATCCCCAGAGCATCCAAACGCATTTTCTCAAGCTGGCGCGGGAGCGCGGCCTGCTGGAGATGATCTTTCAGTCGATGCAGGAGGGCGTCATGGTGATCGACGGCTCGGGGCGCCTGACCTACGCCAACCGCGCGGCGGAGCAGTTGATGGGATTCTCGCTGGAGAACGCAAAGGGCCGGCCGGTCTCGAGGTTCTTCCATGACGTGGACTGGGATCTAATCCTGGCGGGAGACGATTCCGAGTGGTCCAAACTCGTCAGCCGCGAGGTGGAGATTGCCTATCCGCGGCGGCGCATCCTCAATTTCTACGTCGTGCCACTGGCCGTGGGCGGAAGCAACGGGTCCGACGACGGAGCCCTGATGATGTTCCGCGATGTCACGCGGGACCGCGACCAGGAGGCGGACCTGGTCGAATCCGAGCGGATCGACGCCGTCAAGCTGCTGGCGGCGGGCGTGGCGCACGAGATCGGCAACCCGCTCAACGCGCTGAACATTCATCTGCAGCTCATCGAGCGCGAACTGGGCCGCCTTTCGGGCGAGGCGGCGGAGGATCTCAAGGAACTGGTGCAGGTGGCTCGCACGGAGGCCACGCGACTGGACCTGATCATCACCCAGTTCCTGCGGGCCATCCGTCCCGCGAAACCCGACCCGGTCATGGCGTCGGTGGACGATCTCGTCAAGGAGACGCTGGGTCTGCTGCGCCACGAGATCGAGAACCGCAAGGTCGGCGTGGCGCTGGACTTTTCCGAAACGCCCGCGGTGCCGGTGGATCGCGACCAGATGAAGCAGGCCTTCTTCAATGTCATCCGCAACGCCGTGCAGGCCATGCCGGATGGGGGGGCGCTCACCATCTCGCTCGCCGTGCGGGACGGATTCCTGGCGGTTTCCTTCCGTGACACGGGAGTCGGGATCGTCCCGGAGGAAATGGGCGGTCTCTTCGAGCCGTACCGCACGACCAAGCCGGACGGCTCGGGGCTGGGGTTGATGATCGTCCAGCGCATCGTGCAGGACCATGGTGGGCAGATCGAGATACGCAGCAAGCCGGAAGAGGGAACGGTGGTGACGCTGCTGTTGCCGCTGGCCGAGCGGCGTGTCCGCCTGCTGAAGGCATCGCGCACGGACGGCAGTCCGCCGGCGCGGGAACCGAACGAGGATCTGGAATGAGCGAAGAGACGAAGCGCGCCACGCTGCTGATCGTGGATGACGACAAGAACACGCGCGACGGGTTGGCGCGCGCGTTGCGGCGCGTCCATGACGTCGTGGTGGCGGAGAACGGCCAGCGCGCGCTGGAAGAACTCGACAAGCGGCGCATCGACGTGCTCCTCACGGACGTGCGCATGCCCGGCATCGACGGCATGGCTCTCCTGCAGCGGGCGCTGGCGCGGTGCCCGGGACTGATCTGCATCCTGCTCACGGCCTACGGCAACGTCGAGACGGCGGTGACCGCGATCAAGCGCGGCGCGTACGATTTTCTGACCAAACCGGTCAACCTCGACCATCTCGAACTGCTGCTCGACCGTGCATTGAACTCGCGGGCCATGGCCTCCGAGAATGCCAATCTGAGGGAACTGCTGGACGACAAGTACGGGCTGGAGAGTCTGGTCGGCTCCGCGCCGGTCATGCAGGAACTCTTCGAGACCATCCGCCAGGCGGCGCCCACGCAGGCCACGATCCTGCTCTCGGGGGATACGGGAACGGGCAAGGAACTGGTGGCGCATGCGCTGCACCACCTGAGCACGCGCTCGCGGGGCCCCTTCGTGGCGGTGCACTGCGCGGCGCTGTCCTCCAACCTGCTGGAGAGCGAGCTTTTCGGACACGAGAAGGGAGCCTTCACGGGTGCGGTATCGCGGCGGCGGGGCCGGTTCGAGATGGCGGACGGCGGGACGCTGTTTCTGGACGAGATATCCGAGATCGATGCCTCGATCCAGGTCAAGCTGCTGCGCGTGCTCGAGGAACGCACGTTCGAGCGTGTGGGCGGTTCGGAGCCCGTGGAGGTGGATATCCGCCTGATTGCAGCCTCGAACAGGGACCTGCGCGCCATGGCGGCCGAGGGCAAGTTCCGTGAGGATTTGTATTTCCGGCTGGACGTCGTGAATGTGCACCTGCCCCCGCTGCGCGAGCGGGCGGAGGACATTCCGATCCTGTGCCAGCACTTTCTGAAGGAGTTCAGCGAGAAGAACTCCAAGCCGCTGGACGGCATCACGGCCGAGACGTGCGATCTGATGGCCGCCTACCGTTGGCCGGGCAACGTGCGCGAGCTGCGCAACACCGTGGAGAAGATGGTGGTGCTTGCGCGGGGGCCGAAGCTGACGCCGCGGGACATTCCGCGCCACATCCGCGAGGCCGTCAAGAAGCCGGCGGAGGCGGGCGGACACCCGCTTCCTGCCGCGGAGTCGCCGGCCTCGCTGGCCGACGTGGAGCGTCGGCTTATCGAAGAGACCCTGGGGCGCTGTGGCGGCAATGTGACGCGTGCCGCGGCGGAGTTGGGCGTCAGCCGCCGCACGCTGCACCGCAAGCTCACCGCATGGAAGGCGGAGGATGCGGATCATCCGGCGGCCGCGCCCGAGCAACCCGCGGGCGGTTGAGGCGGGTGCCGAATCGAACAGGAGACCTTTTAGATTCGGCCGGAGCTACCTTGGCAGGTTGATGCGCTCGGCGGCTCGGCGGCTGCTCGCGGTCGTCCAGAAGGCGGCCATCTCTTTGTGCAGCCGATCCATGTCCACGCGGGTGAACACCTCGCGCGTGGCCAGGTCGCCGTCGCCCGTCGCGCGCACGCGCTCGAGGTACTCCGCGGGAAGTCCCGCATAGATCGAACGGGTGGCCGGAGCGCCCTTTTGCAGGAAGTAAACCAGTCCCCAGGCCAGAGCGTAGTGGTCACTCCGACGCTCCGCGTCGGCATCGTAGAATCCGTCGTAGGAAAGTGTCGCCAGCCGTTTCTGGTCCATGCGTTTGCCCCGAATTGCTTCCAGGATGCGCGCGACGTGGGGTTCGCTCTCCGCCACATTGACGGGGCGACCGGGACGGATGACGGCCTGCTCGAAGAACGAGGCATACCCCTCGTTGAACCAGGCGGATGTGATCCGACGGTCCAGCGCGTAGTGGATGTACTGGTGAAATGCCTCGTGAAAGACGACCCTGCGCATGGCGTCGTACTGCGCGCCGCGGTCGGTGCCGGGAAAGGGGCGCACGACGAGTTCGCCGCGCGCCGGCATCCACAGTCCGGAGGTCCATCGCTGTTCGGGCGGCACGTAGTCTTCGTATTCGGAGGTCGACGCGAAGATGCGGATGACCGAGGCGGTGGCGGTGGGAGCGTCCGGCGGGATGGTGCGCTCGAAGGCGTTGCGCAGGGCTTCGAGATCGCTTTGCAGCGTGCGCACGAAGCCGCGGGCCGATGGTTCGAGGTTCGAGATCACGACGTAGCGCTCCGTCGAGACGGTCCACCATCCGCGGAGGTTGCGGATGCTTTCGGCCGCGGCGCGGCGGCTCTCTTCCAGGGATGCGGCCGGCGCGGCGGACGGC
>JAQBFL010000428.1:0-2948 GCA_032123415.1 bacterium
CTGCCCTGGGCCGGGCGCCCGCGCGTGGCACTTCTACCGGGCAGCCGGCGCCATGAGATCTCGCGGTTACTGCCCCCCTTCCGCGCGGCGTCACGCCTGTTGGAAAACCGCTTCCCCGAAGCGTCATTCATCGTCGCCGCCCCGTCCGGGGAACAGGCGGCACAGGCTCAGGCCATGGCCTCGGCAACGCCGGGACCTGCCCGCTGGGCCACGGTCACAGGCCTCACGCGTCAGGTCTTGCGGCAGGCCGACGCCGCGCTGGTCGCCTCCGGCACCGCCACGCTCGAAGCCGCGCTCATGGAGTGCCCCATGGTCGTCGCCTACCGCGTGGCCTGGCCCACGTACTGGCTGGGCCGCCTGCTGGTGCGGGTGCCCCACATCGGCATGGTCAACATCGTCGCCGGCCGCCGCCTTTGCGCCGAGTTCGTGCAGCGCGCCGCGCACCCCTCCGCCCTCGCCGACGCTGTGACGCCGCTGCTCACGGACACGCGCGCCCGGCGCGCATGCCTGACGGGCCTGCGGGATATCCGCCAGTTGCTCGACTCCGGCGATGCCGCGGCCCAAGCCGCCGCGATCGTGTTCGAGGAAGCCGGACTCTCCGGCGGCCACCTTTGAGATGGCGAGTAGGGGCGCGTGTTGGGATGCCCCAAACCCTCCCCAAGCCCAAGGACCCATGGCTTCACGCGGAAAGCACATGCATGGCCCGCACGGAACGTGTCGTTACGCGAGGACCAGGGGGGGTGGATTTGGGTTGAACCGGTTCTGCTGTATACGATAGTCTAGTGAACAGTTTGTAACAACGGGATATCGCAAGGATCGACGATGAAAGACAATGGCTCCATGCCGGGGTTAACCCCCACCGCCGTCTCGGCCTGTCTGCTGGCCATGATGGGCATGGGCATGCTGATCCAGTACAGCGACATCACGATCGGAATGGCCTTTGCTTCCGAGCACACGCTTGCCCTGCCGGCGATCTGGGTTTTCATGGCGCTGTCGCTCATCTGTGGCGCGGTCTACCTGTCGTCGCGCTGGCGGATTCTCTCGCGGGCCGAGATGCTGTGCGTGATGTATTGCATGCTGATCAGCGCCCCGCTGATGACGCAGGGCTTCTGGCATCGCATCGTGGCGGTGGCGGCGACCAATCCGCGCATGGCGGATTTCGACAAACTCGACGCCATGAACGACCGGCTCTGGCCGCACGGGCCGAACGTGCTCACTGGAGCGCTGCGGCAGAGCAACCCCGACTTGCATGGCGCCGGAACGGTTGTCTGGGAATCGATCGAGTACGACGCGGACCTTCGGGAGGTGTTGCCGACGCTGGTCAACGCGGGCGGAACGAATGACGCGGCCCTGCGGTTGCGTCTGCCCGTGAAAGCGGACGGCAAGGCGGGCATTGTGCCGGGAGAGCCGTTCGTGATGAGCATCCTGGTGCGTGCAACGGAGCTCGGCCCGGAGTCCCGCTACTATTGCCGCGTCTATGCGGACGATCAGCCTGCGTTCACGGAATTCTTCTCGGGCGCCGCCGGCCCGAAGGTCAACTTCCTGCACCGCACGGGGTTCCAGCGCGTCGGCGCTTACGGCGTCAAGTTCCCGGAAGGGGCGCGCGACTATTGCACGCTTGAGCTGGGGTTGGATGGGAACGGCCGCGTGGAGTTCGCCGACCCGAAGCTGTTGAGCGTGATTGCGCTCGAATCCCTCTATAAAGGCCGTCTGCAGGTGAGCGAGGCGGAATATGCCGCGGCGCCCCCCGCGCAGCAGGTCTACATGCTCGCGAAGCCCGACCGCATGTGGAGCTGGCGCGGCCTGTGTTACATTCTGAAGGGCTACATTCCGGTCCGGGACTGGGCGGGCCCGGTGGTGGTCTGGACCCTCTTCATCCTGCTCATCCTGTCGGCGACCTTGGCGATCAACATTATCATGCGACGCCAGTGGCTCGACAGCGAGCGGTTCCAACTGCCGATGGCGCGAATACCGGCGATGCTGCTGGATGACGGCGAGTCGCGCGACCGGGCGATGTCGGCGATCTGGGCCAACCGCGTGATGTGGGCCGGCTTCGCCACGGCCCTGGTGTGGATGTTGCTCAGAGCGTGGCACGGCTACAATCCGAAGGTTCCCGATGTCTCCGTGAAGGTCGTGATGAAGGAGTACTTCCGGGACGCGGGCTGGGGCGCCATGTTCTCGCGGTGGCAGTTCGAGATCGACGGGATATTCCTTTCGCTGTGCATCTTCATGGAACTGAACGTGCTGCTGAGCCTGGTGGTCGGTTACATGGGTTTCAAGAGCCTGTCCTGGATCGGCGAAGTGGGGGGGCTGACGGCAGACCCGAACTACCCCTATACCGACTCCATCGGCATGGGCTCCTACGTCGGCTATGCCGCGATATTGATCATTCTGAGTCGCAGGTACCTATGGGGGACGCTCAAGGCCGCCGTGCGGGGCGAAGGGCCGGAACGTTCCACCGAGGCCCTGTCGTACCGGGGCGCCTACGGGATGTTGATCCTGTCGCTGCTTGGCTCCATCGCGTGGGCGCACTGGCTGGGCATTTCGCCGGGCGGCATGTTCGTGTTCGTGGCCTTCCTGGTGACGCTCGGGTTTGTAGCGGCACGCCTGCGGGCGGAATGCGGCACGCCCTGGGGCTACTTCCTGCCGTATAACATCGCGCTGTTCATCGGCTTGCTCGGGGGCGTGTGGCGTTTCGGGTCTGAGGCCGTTCTCTTCTGTTACATCGCCAGCTTCATGCTGGCGCCGACGGTGTTTTATCTGATCCCGGGCGCTCAGATGGAACTGTTGGGGCTCGGCAAACGCTGGAACGTGCGGCCGCGCGATCTTGTGCTGTGTGCGACCCTCGGCGTGCTGGGCGGCATGATCATTGGCGGCTGGGTCTTCCTTTCCAACGCCTACGCCATCGGAGGCGACAACATGACCCGCTACCAGTGGGCATTTGACTC
>JAQBFL010000429.1:0-8864 GCA_032123415.1 bacterium
CTGGCGACGACGGATGCGTCTTCTTGTCGCAGAATCCGGAGACGAGCGACCTGAGTATGGGGCGATGCGATCCGGTGGTTCGATATGGCGCGCATTATACACACGAGACTATCTCATTGTACAGTTCTTTTTTCGCTTCAGCCTAGAAAGAGCAGTTGGATTAGTCCTGCGCAGAGATTAGGGCGGAAGCTTAGGGCAAAAGATTAAGGAAAGAGCGATCCCACTCCTAATCTTTCGCCTTAATCTGCACCCAATGGGTGCGAGCCGAACACTGAGGGAGCGAGTAAGCGGGTGGAGTAAGCGTGCCGTTTAGGTTCACTCCAACACGGCGGCCTGGGCGCGCAGGATGTCGTGGAGCGTGAAGACGCCGGTGGGCGTCGCGCCGTCGTGTTCGGCCACCAGATAGAGCCCCGCGTCGGATTCGATCAGACGGCTATCCACCTCGGCCAGCGATTCCGTGGCCAGGCACACTACCGGCCGCTCCATGCCTGGAGCGCGACCGCCGGCGATGGCGTTCTCCACTTCCGTGCGCGTCGTGACGCCCCGCAGCTCGCCGCCGAGGATGACGGGAAACGCGCGATAGGGGTGGCGATCCAGGACGCGGCGCATTTGTTCGGGCGCGTAATCCGTGATGGCGACGGGCTTTGTCCCGGCGAGCGCGCCGACCGGCATCGCGCGCCATCCGGCCAGGTCGCGGGGCGGGGCGATTCTGTGGATCTCGTGCCCATCCTGGAGCAGGATCTCGTCGTAAAAATTGCGCCGGCGCGAGAGGCGCGCGATCGCCTGGCTGACGAGGGTTCCCAGCATCAGGGCGGGAACCATGGCGAATTGATGGGTCATCTCGAAGATGATCAGAATGCTCGTGATCGGGGCGCGCGTGACGGCGCCGAAGCAGGCGCCCATGCCGGTTGCCGCCAGTACGAGGCGATCGTTGGGCGTGAGGTGCACTTGGGTTCCGGCGAGACCCGCGCAGCAGAAGCCGCACATGGCGCCGATGAAGAGCGTCGGGGAGAAGATGCCGCCGCAGGCCCCGGTGCCGTAGCTCGACACGGTGGCGAGGAGCTTGGCGATGGCCAGCGCGCCGGCGATCTTCCAGCCGATGCCGTGCAGCAGGGCGTCCGAGAGATCGTCATAGCCCAGGCCGAAGACCCCGAGGCGACCGCACCACAGGAACACGGCGCAGCCGATCGCCCAAACGACCATGCCGCCCGTGAAGGGGCGCAGCCAGGGCGGAATGCGACGCATCTCGCGCATGCGCAGGCGCAGGCCGAGGGCGGCGCGCTGAAACGCGACGCCGGCCAGGGCGGCGGACGCCGCCACGAAGGGGACGACCGCGTAGACGTTCCACGAGACCTCTCCGACCGACGGCATGGCGAACGAAGGCTGCCGGCCTACGAGCCAGTAGACGACGAACGCGCCGGACACCGACCCGAGCACGACGCTGCCGACCATCCTGCTGCTCAGGTCGCCCAGGAGTTCCTCCAGCACGAAGCTGACGGCAGCCAGTGGCGTGTTAAACGCGGTGGCCAGGCCGGCGGCCGCGCCCGTGGCGGTTGCGTGCCGCCGTTTGCGGCGGTCGACGCCCAGCAGCCTCGCGAGGTTCGACGCGCCGCCGCCCGCAAGGAGCACGGACGGCCCCTCGCGTCCGAGGCTGGCGCCGCCGGCGATCGACAGGACGCCGACCAGGAACTTGCCGATGACCGCGCGGAAGGGAATCTCGCCAAACTGCCTCCAGTAGGAGGCCTTCAAATCCGGAATGCCGCTGCCGGGGCAGTTGAAGACGGTCGTCATCAAGACGCCCGCGAGCAGGGAACTGGCCGCGACCGCGACGAAACTTCCGGCGAGGAAGCCGGCCGTGCTCAGGGCGCTCAGCCGCCCCCACACCAGGGCGAAGAGTTCGTGGACCGCGGCCATGAACGCGACGGCCAGCAGTCCGCCCAGCACGCCATACGCCAGCGACAGGGCCGGCAGCTTGCTTTGCCGGGAAATCCGATCCATCCAGGGGCGGAGCGGAAGCCGTTCCTGCAATGACTTCATGGGCATCTGACGTCGGACGGTTTCTTCAAAACGCGATGACCGCCTTGACCACATTGTCCTCGTAGTCGGCAACCAGATCGAAGGCCGCCGATGTTTCCGCAAACCCGTAACGGTGTGTGACCATCGCGCCGATCTCCGAGGGCCTTGCGGCGGCCAGATCGACGGCATGCTGCATGCATTCGTTCTGTCGGCGCACGTTCTGAAGTCGGAGTTCTTTGCGGCGCATCAGGTCGATCGAAAACGAGACGCGATCCGTTTGCGGGATGCCCACCAGCATCAGGCTGCCGCCCGGCTTCAGCAACTTCACGCCCTGGTCCATGGCGTCCTGCTGCCCGCAGCACTCGAAGACGACGTCGAAAGCCATGGGTTTGACGTTGCTCATGGCGGCCACGACGTCCCCGCCTTCGGGGTTGCCGGTCCAGGCCGCCCCGGCGCGGCGGGCGTGGTCCAGGCGTCCGTCCAGTTTGTCCGTCATGTAGACGCGTGCGTCCGGGTGCGCCGCCCGCAGGCCGTGCAGAACGCTCAGACCGATCGGCCCGCAACCCAGGATGGCCGCCACATGCGGCTGGCCGGGCTTCAGGGCGGCGAGCTGCACGGCGTACAGGCCGATCGACAGGGGCTCGACGAGGGTGGCGAGTTCCGCGGACATGCCGTCCGGCACGGGGAAGCAACACTCCTCCGGCATCACGAGCCATTCGCAGAGGCAGCCCGGCATCTGTCCGGGGCAGCCGAGAAAGCGCAGCGTGCGGCAGGTATGGCGGCGTCCTGCCCGGCACTGGTCGCATACGCCGCAGGACACCGCGGGCTCGACGGCCACGAGCTGACCGGTCCGGACGCGTCGCGCCGCCGACCCCACGCGTTCCACGATGGCCGCGCACTCGTGGCCCACCGCGAAGGGGTACGCGACAACCTGCGACCCGATCCGCCCCGTGGTGTAGTAGTGCACGTCCGATCCGCACACACCGACCGCAGCCAGCCGCAGAAGCACCTCATGCGGACCGGGCGGCGGCGGGTCGGGGACCTCGCGGCATGCCATGCTCCGTATGCCTGTGAGAAGGAACGACTTCATGACAGCATCACCTGGCCACCCGTGACCGGCAGAGCCTGGCCGGTTTCGTAGCGCTGGTCACAGAGGTAGAAGATTGCCGTGGCCACGTCTTCCGGGGTGCAACCCCGGTTCATGGGGATCTTGGACATGTAGAAAGTCCGCACATCGTCGAGGGTCTTGGCGCCCGGAACTTTTCCGGCCCGTAGATACTGTACGAACAGGCCGTTCTCCGGATCGGCCCACAGGGGGCCGTCGAAGAAATTGCCCGGACAAATGGCGTTGACCTTGATGTTCCAAGGCACCAGCTCGAGTGCGAAGGATTGCGTCAGGCCGATTGCGCCGAACTTGCTGCCGGCATAGGCGAAGTTGCGCTTGCTGCCTTCCAGTCCGGACTTGGAGTTGATTTGGACGATGTCGGCGAAATGGTGCGGGTTGAGTTCGTGCTGGCGCTTCATCCAGGGGGCGACCGCGCGGGCGCACAGGAAATACGCCTTGTAGTTGACGTCGGTCACGAGGTTGAAAGCCCGCTCGTCCATCTCGTCCAGACCGCCGGCCCGCAGCACGCCCGCGTTGGACACGAACAGGTCGATGCCGCCGAAATGCCGCACGCAGTCCTGCACGCCGGCGTCGATGGAAGTCGAATCGGTGACGTTCATGGGCGTGAACAGGGCGGTTCCCTCGCCGTGTTTGTTGTCGAGTTCGTGCGCGAAGGCCTGGCCAAGTTCCACGTTCAGGTCCGCGACGGCGACGGCGGCGCCTTCGCGAGCCAGCGCCTCGGCAATGCCTTTGCCGAAGCCTTGTGCGCTGCCCGTCACCATGGCGACGCAACCGCGCAGCCGGCCCGCGGGCGGGCGTCGTTCGGCGGGGTCCGCGTCGGGCGCGGCGCCGCCTGCCGCCTGCCGCAGTTGCCACAGCTCGTGCGGCGTTTCGCCCAGCAGGTAAAGGCCATGTCCGGGCACGGCCACGGCGGCGGGGGGGCGGCCGTGTTCGCGGGCGTATGCCGCGAGCCCGTCGCGGACGCGCGCGGAGTCCAAGGCGTGTTCGATCCGCAGCACCGGCGGGATGGGAAGCCCGGCCAGTTGTTTCGCGAGTGCGTCGGGCTCGCCGGCCAGTCGTTTGGCGGATGCCGCGTCTTCGCGGCTTACGAACGGCGGGCGCGCGTGGGGGTCCGCCGCGACATCGGGATGCGCCGCCAGCATGCGCAGCGCGACGATCGAATCCAGTTCCTCGGAAGTCTTCACGCGGTCTCCTTTGCGCGGTCCATCAGCCGGTCGAACGCCTTGTCGCGGCCCATGGCCTCCAATTCCCGCGTTTCCGGGCCGGTCAGGGCGGGGGAGGCGCCGATGCGGTCGAACGCCGTGTTGCGAGTGCTGAGGTCGGGCCACGTGGTCGCGGCGTCCGGGCCGGCATACGAGACGCCGGCATAGCGCAGCAGCAGCGAGTGGCCCACCATGATGCGCGCTCCCAGCAGGAAGGACTCCTTGTGCGGGCGCAGCGCCTCGCCGTCGAGCTCGTCCACGAACGGCAGCCCCAGGCGGTTCATCTCGGTGCCGATGTTGATCGGCATCTGGCGCCGTTCGGCGGCTGCCACGAACTCGCGGAGTTTCGCGATCTTGGCGGCGCGTTCGTCGGGCTTGCGGATATTCCAGTTGCGGTCGGGGACGATATTGACGGCGGCCGCGCCCTTGGCGCGGAGGCAGTCCAGCAGGGCGTCGGGATCGCTTTCACCCGCGCTCGTGCCGTCCAGCCAGGTGGCCATGGGGATGGCGCCGCAGGACGTCACCCACGCGAAAAATTCCTCGACGGGCGGAAACGTGTCGGGCGACGGTTGTTCGTAGCCCAGGCCGCCGCGCTTGGCGAGGCGGGATCGCACGGCCTCCTCGAAAGCCGGGATATCGGAGAGCAGGGCCATGGTCTGCTCGAAATCCCGGCGCAGGACGTGCGCCCAGAACTCTGTTTGCACACCCAGCTCGGGAAAGCGCAGGCGGGCCTTGTTCGCGAAGGCGCGCACGATGTGCCGCTCGGTGGCGACGCCGGCCGGGGTCAGGGGCAGAACGTCGCGTTCGTAGTCGATCGCGATATCCGGAAGGTGCGGACCGATGCGGGCGATCAGGGCCTCGTTGCGGCGGCGTGCGCCGTCGCGGTAAGCCGCAAGCCCCTTGGCCTGCGGGGATCCCGGCTCGGGGGCGAGAGCGAAGCCTGCGCCCATGAGGTAGCTCACGCCGGGTTCGCCGGGAGAGTTGATGTCGGATTGTGCGTACTCGCGCACGAAGGCCCGCGTCTCGATGTGGACCGCGGCGCGCAATGCGACGGTACGGCATGCTTCGAGAAACTCATCGAGACCGTCGAGCACGTCGAAATCGCAAAGCCCCGCGGCGTAGAGGCCATGTTCGCGCGCGGCCCAAGCGAGGTGCGAGGGGGAAAAGCCCTCTGCGTTGTAGGAGAAGAACGAATGGCAGTGCATGTTGACGTTCGATCCGGCGGGCGGCAGCGCGGCGAGCCGCGTCCTCGCCAATGAGGCCAAAGCCGAGCGTCTTACGGCCGGGTCGAAGTCGTCCAGGCGAACAACAAGATCTGCGGTGTTTGTCATGTTATCGCCCGACCCCCTGAAGCAGGTGGTAGGCAATGTCGTTCCATCGAAGCTCGTTCTTCAACGCCGGAATCGTCGTTCCTTGACCGATCCGGATCATCTCGATGCCGGCGATGGAGGCGAAGTCCTCGAGGTGCTCCGCGGTCAGGGCGCTGCTGAAGGCGGAGTGATGGGCGCCTCCGGCATAAATCCAGGCCGCGGCTGCCGTCTTGAAGTCCGGCAACGCTTCCCACGTCGCGCAGGCTACCGGAAGTTTTGGCAGGGGACGTGGGGGTGTGACCACGTTCAGTTCATTGACCAGCAACCTGAATCGGTTGCCCATGTCCATCATGGTCGCATTCAGCGCCGGACCGGGTTTGGCCGTGAAGACCAGCCGGGCCGGTGCATCCTTGCCGCCGATGCCCAGGGGATGCATCTGCAGGGACGGCTTGCCGGCGGCGATCGACGGGCACACCTCCAGCATGTGTGCGCCCAGTACGAGCGGGCGTTTGGGGTCCATGTGGTACGTGTAATCTTCCATCCAGCTTGTGCCGCCGGGCAGTCCGGCGGACATGGTCTTCATCGCACGCAACAGGGCGCAGGTTTTCCAATCGCCTTCGGCGCCGAAGCCGTACCCGTCCGCCATCAGGCGCTGCACGGCGAGGCCGGGAAGCTGTTTAAGACCGTGCAAATCCTCGAACGTTGTCGTGAAGCCCTTGTATCGGCCCTGCTCCAGAAAACGGCGCAGGCCGAGTTCAATCTTGGCGGCCTCCTCGAGGTGGGCGCGTTTGGCGCCGCCCCGGCGCAGCGACGGCGCCACGCGGTACGCCTTGTCGTACTCCGCGCACAGCGCGGCGGCGGACTTGCCGGTGACGGCGTCGATGGCGGCCGCCAGTTCGCTGACGGGATGCGTGTTGACGGAGTATCCCAGCCGGATTTCGGCGGCGACTTTATCTCCCTCCGTGACCGCCACCTGGCGCATGTTGTCGCCGAACCGCACAAAGGCGGCGCCCTGCCAATCCATCCATCCGCTGACGGCTCGCTGCCATGCCGCGATGCGCTCCAGCACCTCGGGCTCCTGCCAGTGGCCCACGACCACCTTGCGCTCGAGACGCATCCGAGAATGGATGAATCCGTGCTCGCGGTCTCCATGGGCGGATTGGTTGAGGTTCATGAAATCCATGTCGATGGACGACCACGGCAAGTCCCGGTTGAACTGCGTGTGGAGGTGAAGCATCGGCTTGCGGAATGCGGACAGTCCGCCGATCCACATCTTGGAGGGCGAGAAAGTGTGCATCCACAGGATGAGCCCCCCGCAGTCGCCGTCGTTCTGGGCGGCGGCCAGCGTATGGCGGATTTCCTCGGGGGTCTTGACCACGGGTTTGAAGACGACGCGCAGCGGCAGTTGGCGGGATGTGTTGAGACCGTCCACGATCGTGCCGGCGTTCTCAGCCACCTGGGCAAGCGTCTCGGGACCGTACAGGTGCTGGCTGCCGGTGATGAACCAAATGGTGCGGGTATCCGTCATGTTTTTCACGAAGCCTCCTTGCAGAGAATCCAACAAGTTCAGCCGTGCCGCGTCCAGCATCTCCGGCAACACAAGAACCCGGGAAAGGCAGGATGGGCGGCTCGGCGACATCCGGGCAAGAGCATGGCACGCAAGCGCCGACGGATCAAGCCAAGAACTGGGGAGACTGGGGAGCCAAGACTGCCAAGACTGAGGCAAGACTGAGGACGGGCGAGAGCGGGGCATGCGGGGCGGGATCCCTCGCGCTTGCGGCGGGGTAGCGACTTGTCAACCGAGTGGCGGGGAGAGGTCCGACGCTGTTGCGCGGAGATGGACTGCGTTGCGGCGGAACTCCGCGCGGAATGCGAGTGTCCGTTGTCTTCCCACCCTCATCATCAGCGGCGGCGGCCGCCGAGGAGGCCGGAGCGCAACAGGTAGTACAGCAGGGTTGCGAGCGCTGTGAATGCGCCCGCGAGGTATGTCATGAAGGCCGCGTTCAGAACTCGGCCGGCCATGCGGCTTTCATCCGGCGCCACGATGCCGGCTTCCACCATGAGGGCCTTGGCGCGCGAGCTGGCGTTCCACTCGACCGGCAGCGTGATGAGAGTGAATAGCACGGCGAACGTGAAGACCACGGCCCCCAGTTGCATCAGGACGCCCATCCGCAGAAACATGCCCATGAAGAACAGGAAGTAGGCGGACTGCGATCCGAATTGCGCGAGCGGCACGAGGCCGGAGCGCAGGGCCAGCGGTGCGTAGTGCCGGGCGTGCTGCAGGGCGTGTCCCGCCTCGTGACAGGCCACCCCGATCGCCGCGAGGGACGGGGACCGATAAACCGCGGGGGACAGGCGCAGGGTGCGCGTGGACGGGTCGTAGTGATCGCTCAGAAAGCCGTCGACCGCCTCGATCTTCACGTCGTGCACGCCTTGGGAGACCAGCAGCTTGTGCGCCGCCTGCGCGCCGGTATAGCCGGAGCGGGATCGTACCCGGCTATACTTGCCGAACGTGCTCTTGGTGAAGAACGTGGCCAGCATGGCCAGTGCCATGGCCGGCAGCATGAACAGCATGTAGTCGAACTGCATGGAAAACATATCGGATCCCGCTCTCTTCCGGCCATCAACGCCCGAGGCGAAGGGTCACATACCTTGCGCCCCGTCCGCTTCGCACGCGCAGCAGCAGAAGGCCGTCCCGCTTCACGCCGGCCACTGCCTTCCTGAACTCCTTCGCGTCGGATACGGACTTGCGGCCCACATGCGTGATCAACTGGCCTTCGCGCAGGCCCGCGGCCGCCGCGGCGCTATCCGGCTCGACGGAGAGTATAACCACTCCCGATCCCGGTTCAAAGTCCGTTTGTTCCGCCATTTCGGACGTCACGCCCCCGACGGAGAACCCATGCTGAGAGGACGTCTCGCGATCTTCGGACGTTGAGGCGGCGGCGGTTTCGTCCTCGGGCAGCTCGCCGACCCGGGTCTTGACGGTCCGCACGATAGCGCCAGGACTTGTGCGGTCCCGGTGGTCCATCGTTGGGCGCGCGCGCGTCCTCGTCCACGGGGCCCGGCAGCATGACGCGCCTTTCCACGGTCACGCCGCGGGCGGGGAGGCCCGCGTGGCGCCGAACCGGAATCACCCCTCGCACGGTCAGCAGACGGCCATCCAGAGCGACCTCAACGTCGGAGGCGCGTGCCCTGGGCAAGCAGACGCTG
>JAQBFL010000430.1:0-2636 GCA_032123415.1 bacterium
AGCCGGACCCTTCGCGTGGAGATGCTCTATCTGGCCCTGCCCGCCACACGAAACGCCACGCCGATCGGCTACGTCCGCGCAGCTCTTCCCCTGGACCGGATTCAGCATCGCCTCGGCGAAACAAGGCGGATGATCCTGCTCGGCGCCGCCATTGCCTTTGCTTTCGCGCTGCTCCTCGGCCTGGTGCTGGCGCGACGAAGCACGGAGCCCCTCCGCGCCATGACCGAAGCCGCGAGAGAGATGGCCGCAGGCGCCAAACGCAGCCGTGCTCCCGAGACACGCGGAAGCATCGAAATGCGCGAACTGGCCGCCGCCTTCAACTCCATGGGCGATCAGCTCGAGGAGCGCATGGAGGCGATCGACGGCGAGCGCAACAAGCTCACCGCCATCCTCTCGGGCATGAGCGAGGGAGTGCTGGCCGTGGACGCCAGGGAACGCATCCTCCATGTGAACGGGCCGGCGGCGGAGCTGCTGCGCATCAATCCCGACCTTGATCCCGGGCGGCCGATCTGGGAGTGCAGCCGAATCGCGGAAGCCTGCGCCCTGGTCAGCAGGGCCATTCAGGAGAACCGATTCCTCCGGCGCGAGATCACGCTGCTCGGTGCCGGGAATCAGCGGATCATCGAATTGAAAGTCTCGCCGCTGCCGGGTGAGGGAAATCATCCGGTGGGGGCGGTGCTCGTCCTCAATGAGGTCACGGAATTGCGGCAGCTTGAGGCCATCCGCCGGGACTTCATCGCCAACGCATCCCACGAACTGAAGACCCCCCTGACGGTGATCCTGGGGCTCGCTGAAACCCTTCACGAGGACGGGAGCCTGGACGAGAAAACCCGGGAACGATTCACCGAGAAACTGCACCGTCAGGTCGGCCGGCTCTCGACGCTTGTCGGAGACCTCCTGTCTCTGTCTCGACTGGAGTCCGCCAGCGAATCCTATGAAAAACAGCCCGTGGATCTGACCGCCCTGGTCGCAGAATGCCGGGCGGCGCAGCAGACTGCGTCCGAAGCGAAAGGCGTGACGCTCGATGCAGACTTGCCGCAAGTTCCCCTGAAAGTTCGCGGCGATTTCTCGGCGCTGCGCCAGGCGCTCGACAATCTCCTGGACAACGCGGTCAAGTACACGCCCGCGGGCGGCCATATCGTGATAAGTGCCAGATCGGCCGGCGGCGAGGCCATCATCGAGGTATCCGATAGCGGCATGGGAATCGAACCTGCTGCTCAAGCCCGTGTTTTCGAGCGCTTCTACCGTGTGGACAAGGCCCGCAGCCGCGAACTCGGCGGAACCGGGCTGGGCCTGGCCATCGTTAAAAATGTCGTGCTCGGCCATGGTGGCGAAGTTTCCGTTGAGAGCGTGCCCGGCCGGGGCAGCAATTTCCGGATTCGCATTCCCCTCCTGTCCTAGGTCCAAACCCAAGGACAAATCTTAACGGGGTCTTTATCGAGTCTTTACAATAAGATCCGAGATTGCCTTCACTTGGTGTTCGTCCATAAACGAAAAATCAAACGAGGGTAGACAATGAAAATTCTCCAACGTACGCTCTGCGTTCTGGCCGCGCTCTCAGCGACGGCATCCATGTCCTGGGCCGGAGAGTCCACGACCAAGATCGGCGGCACTTTCTACTACGACTACTTCGTCAACACGACTTCCGGCGCAGACACGCTGGATGCGCCCACCAAGGGATTCGAACTGCGTCGCGCCTACCTCACCGTGAAGAAGAGCTGGGGCGACATGCTGTTCCGCTACACCAGCGACGTTAGCTTCAGCGAGGAGACCGGCAATCTCAACGCCTACACGAAGTACGCCTACCTTCAGCGCAAGTGCATGCTGATCCCCGGCTCCGTCCTGATGTTCGGGCTTCACAGCCCCCAGACAAACGGATGGGTCGAAGGCCGCTGGCACTACCGCTCAATGGCTAAGACCATGAGCGACGAGCAGAAGTGGACCCACTCCTCACAGATGGGCGTCGGCCTGCAGGGCAAAGCTTCCGGCGGCGCCGTGGAATACTACTTCGATTTCAACAACGGCAACGGCTACAAGCATCGCGTGGCCAAGGACGGCATGGGCTTCTCGGGTCGTTTGGCCTTCCAGCCGGTTCCCGGTCTCTACCTATCGGGGCTCTTCGACAGCAACACGCCCGGTGGCGACAAGACCGAAGCCAACACATACTTCGAAGGCCTGGCCGGATACGACGCGGGCGCATTCGAGCTCTACGGCCAGTACGGCATGTTCACCGACGGCAACGACGGCGACATGAAGTCCAGCGGCATCTCCGTCTTCGGTCGTGCCGCGATCAAGGACGGCGTTCACGTTACGGGTCGCTTCGACATGATCGATCCCGACACCGACACCGATAAAGACGGCTACAACTGGATCCTCGTGGGCTTGGACCTGGAAGCGCTCGAGAACTTCTTCGTTCAGCCCAGCTTCCGCATAACCAGCTACGAGGCCGACGGCGTGGACGGCGAGTCGGAATTCGTTCTGACCTTCTACGGAAAAATCTAAACGATCGATCACACCACTCGGCTCTTTGCCGAGATTGAAGGAGAGATGTGATGAAGAGAATCTTCCTGCTGGCGCTTCTTCCGCTTCTTTTCTTGTCCGCTTGCGGCGAGAAAAAAACGGAAAATGGCGATAGA
>JAQBFL010000431.1:0-4660 GCA_032123415.1 bacterium
GCTGGAGGTCCTGCGTTACGTAGGCCGCCCGCTGGTCGGCGCCTTCTTGGCTCCGCGGCAAGGGCAAACCTTCTTCCAACTGCATGACGGGTGTCTTAAGAAACTCCTTGACGAAGCCCTGGGTTCGTTCGGCCGTCTCGAACCGCAAGACCTTCTGCAATAACTCGGTCTGGGAATGGTGGACGATGCGGGTGTCCGCGCCCATGGTTGCCAAGCCAGCTTGCGCGCGCAGGGCGGCAGCCTCGATCTGGCCGTCCGCTTCGCCGTCGTCCTCTTCGCCGTGCCTCTCGATAAGTTCGGGGACAGCGACCGCGTCGTCTGCCTCCCTCTTCTGCTTCGGCTCTGTGCGCGCGCGGGCGATGCACGCAAAGTTGGCGGAGGTCTGCAGCGTCACAAGCGCGACGTACTCTTGGACCGAAGGTAAGGGCGCGCGCGGCTCCTCCTGGAACGCATCGGCGTCCGCGTGCGCTTCTGCTTCAGCGACAATCTCGGCAAGTCGTTGGCGCACCTCGACGGTACGCCACAAACTGCACAGGCCCGTCGCACGTCGCGTCTTGCGCTGCGCCTCGCGCGCCGCCCCCTCTTGCTCGGCGCGGAAGCTTTCCCAACCGCGCTGGAACGGCCCCGGGTTGTCCGGGCCCATGTTCTGGGCGGGCCACGGCTCCTGTCCGGCGGGTGCCGTGCAGAGCGCCAAGTACGCCTTCTCGAGGCGCATGTCCCGCGACTCGTTCCCGTCCTCGGGCGGCAAGTAAACGGGCCGGAAGAGGATTGCCTGCAGCATGTAATGGACCTCTGCCTTCGCTTCGGATACGTATTGCATGCCTTCGAGCATTGGCACGCGCGGCTCCACTGCCAAGCGTTGCATAAAGTTCCCTCGGGACGGGTACGTGTCGTCGAACTCGACATCTACGTGCACCGGAACAGCTGGGGTGTCGGACTTCTTGCGCGCGGTGAAATTTTTCTCCACGCGGTACACCCACATGCTGTACACGTACAAGTTCATGTAGCGGACGATGGGGTCGTCGCCGCGATGATGCCAGTCGTCCAACTGACTGAGGAAGAATGCCTTGGACTTATGCCCGGCAGCGGCGGCGCCTGGGTGGTCGCCTTCGAAATCTGCTCCCACCGCGTCCTCGTCCACAACGGCGCCCTCCTTTATTTCTGTGCAAAGCTTTTGCAGCGCGCGGGTGCCCACGGACGTCGCGGCGCTCACCTGCCCCGAACGAGCCTGCTGCTTGAGCTTCGCTTCGAGGAATTCTAAGGAATCGTATTCCTTGCCTTCGGGGCATGTATAGAAATTCCATCCGTCGCGAACTCTGCGTAACCACCCGGGCGGCAATTCCACCTCGGTGCCGTCGGAGAAAGTGTAGGTGGGGCGGCAATGCTCGTCCTCCTTCTCTTGCGTCTCCAGCTGACCGTAGTGGTTGCGCCAGGCTTCGCCCGCCAGCCACATGGCTCTGCGCGTGAACACAGTCCAGCAACGGTGTGTCGTGAATGCGAGGTGCCCGAAGAGCATTGGGAACACCATTTCGGATCCGCTCTTCCACGAAGCCCGGCGGAAGCTCGTTTCGAAGCGACACAAGGTCTGCATGATGCGCTTGAAATCGCCCTGGCGGCGCGGAGCAGGGGCGCCTTCGCTCTCGCCGCGCGACGCGGCGTCGGCCTCGCGCCACTCGTCGTTCAGACGGCGCACCCCGGCGAGCAATTTCTCGAACACGGAATCCATCGTAGGGTTCAATTTCGTCGTGTATGAATTGATGTAATATCCAGTGTTGTGCGCGTCCACGAACATCGCAATGGCGGCTTCGCCCCCGGCCTCGTAGAGCAGTTTGGCTTGGTTCGGGGCCGCGCTGGGCTCCTCCCCATCAACGTCCTTCGCCATCACCGCGTCGCCGCGTCCATCGCGAGGGTGCTCCGAGTCCGAAGGACAATCGGTTCTGTCGGGGGGCAGCTCGCCGAGGTTTATGAGCGCTTCGTGCCAATCAGTGAACGTTACCACGGCGTGCCGATTGTGCTCCGTGGTTGCCAGGTGCCGCATCCAGCCCCAATGCTCCTGCTTGCCGATGCTAATGTCAGGGAAGCGCTGAGGGTACGCGCCGTGGGCGTAGTCCGGCGCCGCTTCGGAAAGGTCGGCGGGGGGCTCCAATTCGCACGGCTCCATCCAGAGGTCGGGGCGCAGCACGCGCCGCAAGTCCTGCACATCCAGGTTGGAGCGAATGGTGATCATCCCTGCGTAGTTCGTGCAGCACTCGCCCGGGTGCTTCTGGATGGTAATGATTCGGCCTGCCATGCCGTACTTGGTTTCGCGGAAGATGCCGATGCAACCGCGCAGTGCTTTGCCGCGGCGTCGGATGCGCACCGCATGCTCGGGCTCCTCGCCGCAGAAGTTCACAACGTGGTAGAAGTTGTGGCGGCAAATAAACGACGACCTTTTCGAGTAGTACTTGAAGCACGACGGGCTGCAAACATGCACGGCGCATCCGATCACGAGATCGCGGGCGTCTCCGCACACCTCCTTGATCCACGCGTCGGATGGCAACGCCTGCCAGAGCTCATCCATGGCACTTTGGGCGCTGTGCCCAAGCCGGTACGGAGTCAATTTTCCCGAAGCCCACTCGCTCAACGGCGTGGACCAGAGCCCCTTGGCCGCCTCCGCGCGCTCATTCTGCCAAGTTTCCTTGTCGACGGCTTCGCCCTGGTCGTTGCGCAGAGGCAAATCCGGGCGCATCGCGGGCTGCCACTGCTCCGTCTCGTCTTCTTGGTCGGGACAGTAATGATAAAGAGGCTGGTCGCCCTTGGTCGCGTCCAAGCCCAACCGCTCCGCATCTGTCGTCTCTCGCTCGCCGGTAGAGCCAAACTGCGCACGGTCCTTGGGGCCCAGGGGGAGCTCCGCGACTTCCAGCTCCGACGGCAGCGGGTCGGCTAGCTCGCCGCGTAGGAATCGTGGGAGTTCCGTGACCGCCGACTCTTGCACCGACGTCACCGCGTGCACAAGTTCTCGCATCCACAGCGTCACGCGCATCTTGAAGGTGGCCCGGTCGCGCAAGAGCGTGCTCAGCAACTCTTGCATGGATACCAGCACGAGCCAAACGAGGACGTGGGGATGCAAGGAGCCGCGGCCCTGGGCCTCGATGGCCCCGAACGCCGCTGCCACGGGGCCGACGATGCTGTCCTCATAGAAGTCCGCGGCGCACCCGTCGAAGTAACGTGCCCCGGTGCTCTTCCGGGCCGCACCGCGACGCCAACCGACGACGTCCGGGCGGATTCCGAGAACGTGGACGAAGAAGAGACGGATGATGAGTTCGAACACCAGCGTTTGGCCCACGGGGTCTCGCGCGAGCCTCTCGACCATCTCCTTGTACTTGTGGTTCAAGTCAGCTTCCTTCTCTCCGAAGTAGAACTCCTCACCCTGCACCACCAGCAGCAACGGCTGTTTCGTGTCGGCCAGATTGGGAGTCAGGAAGACCAGGGGCGGGCCGAAGCGCAGCGTGTATGCGATCCCCTCGCGGTGGAGGAGCTGGCGGTGCCCGTTGGACCCGAGGATGCCTGAGGTGCAGCGCTGCATGGTCGACAACGCAGTTTTCAGCATCATGGGGACGTCCTGGTCGCTCATCAACCCCTGTATGGTAACCGTCTTGCCTTTCTCGTGCAGCGTGAGTATGCCCTGCTGAATGATCTCGGGCGTTACTTTCTGCATGCGTCGGGCAAACCCGAAGGTGCCAGGCGTCTTGAGAGCCGCGTGGACGCTCTTCGTGGTCTCAGTCACGCGCCAGAACGAGTGGAGTAGATGTAAGACCTGCCACGAGCAGCGAAAACGATTCACCTTGGCTGCTTCGTAGACCTTCGACTCGCCAGGCAGAGTGTACTCGAGCTCTTCCCGGCGCAAGAGAACCGTGATCCACTCGACCACGGACAAAGGGTGGGGCTGATTCTCGAGGCCCCACGCGCAATCTCCATAACTGAAATCCGTAGGCCTCGCAACGCTCCAAAATTTTGGATCCCACCACGTGTAAGGCTTGGACGTCGTGGGCACTCGAAGCTGCGCATGCCGCTGCGGCCCCACGTGCGCCGCGCCAGCACCCGCGGCAGCGTGCGTATCAGCGCGCGCCGGCGTAGTGGGGCCCGAAGGGGTACCCACCGCGACGTGCGCCGCTGCTTCACGGCCCGCCGAACCGCCCTCAGCATTCTCCGTCTGATCAACGGGTCCGAAGGACAACCGTTCGTCGCCCCCGCCCTCGGTCTCCGCCACGTCTTTCTGCTGCGCGGGGCCGTTCACGATCTGCTGGACTCGCCAGAGTAGCTGCTGCGCCTCCTGCTCGGGAGCCGTCCTCTGGCACTGAGAATAAAATTTGCGGCAGACGTTGAGCAAGCGTTCCCGCCCGACCTCGTCCATGGCTTCGAAGCCGCCTTCCTCCACCATGCAATACGTTTCGTTCGCCACGATGCGTCCGGCCTGTGCGTCCATATTCTCCAGGAGACGCTGCAATTGCGGCAGTTGGGAAACTTCCGCAGCGTCGGCGGTGTCTTCGTCCACAATAGAGAGCCACTTCACGAACCCCGCGGCATCCGCGTCTGCCGCAGTCGCCCTTTCCTGCGCTCCGGCGGTCGTCGCAGAAGCAGGCCCTTGAGCCTGTGCTACGTCCTCGTCGTCCGGATCGAC
>JAQBFL010000432.1:0-16667 GCA_032123415.1 bacterium
GGGCGACGGGGGCGGCATGTCCGGGGCCGTCCTACGCGGTCCGGCGGGGGCGTTGCCAGATTCGGGTTAGGTTAGCAACGGGGCAGTCCGCGACACGTTTTCCCGCTGGCGACATGTCGAATGTTCAGACCCGCGACGGAAGGCCCGTTGCTAGAACGTTGCTAGGAAAAAGTGCCTAAACCCGCCGTTATGCGCCTAAATGCGACATATTGAGGCGGTGGGGATTTCGAGAGTTATGACGTGGAAACCCTTGTGCTGCAAGGGTTTAAGAATGGAGGCGCGAAGCGGAGTTGAACCGCTGTACGAGGTTTTGCAGACCTCTGCCTAGCCGCTCGGCCATCGCGCCCGGATCGAGAAATATCACGCGCTATGTCGCGCTCACGACTTCACCGCACGGGCGGCTTCCTTCAGCCGCTTGTTCCGCCGCAATCGCCGTATCCGCTTCACTCGCCTACGAAGTTGCTGTCCCATAATCACGCTATGTACCACACCTTCGGCGGTGCGTCAACAAGAACACAACAGCAACGACCCAGCAACGACACAACGCGTCGACCCTTGGGGATGGCTGGTTTGTACAGCGTTTCGCTTGACTTCGTTGCACCGATGGGTAAAGTACACATGTTTTTCGATGAGCCAGGCCAGCGTAGCTCAGTCGGTAGAGCAGCTCACTCGTAATGAGCAGGTCGTCGGTTCGATTCCGACCGCTGGCTCCATGGGGGGGGCCAACCTGGGCCGATGCACTGTTCCGCACGAGGCTTGACGACCGGGCTGCCCGGTCTCGATGACGCGATCAAGGGAGTGCTGGCAGGTGACAATATCGTCTGGCAGGTCGACGCCATCGAGGACTACCAGGCCTTCGTCACGCACTTCTGCCGCGCGGCACTCGACGGCGGCCGCAAGCTGGTCTACTTCCGTTTTGCATCCCATCCGCCGCTGGTGACCGAACCGGGAGCCGAAGTGCATACCTTGCACCCCTCCGAGGGGTTCGAGAACTGTATCGCCCACATCCACGGCGTGATCGAGAAGGCGGGCCGCGGCGCCCATTACGTCTTCGATTGCCTCTCCGACCTTGCCGCGGCATGGTACTCGGACCGCATGCTGGCCAACTTCTTCTTGCTCACGTGCCCGTACCTCTACGATCTGGAAACCGTTACCTATTTCGCCATCTTCCGCAATAACCACTCCCTGCGGGCCACCGAGCCGATCGCGAACACGACGCAGCTCCTGCTCGAAGCGTATCGCCACAAGGGCGACCTCTATGTCCGCCCGATCAAGGTGCTCTACCGCTACTCCCCCACGATGAACATGCTGCACGCCTGGAAGGGGGAGGCTTTCACGCCTGTCACGGCAAGTTTTCTGATCGCGGACATTCTCTCCAACATCGAATGGTCGGGGTTGCAGTCCGACGCGCGTCCCGGCTTCTGGCAGCAGGCGTTCATCGATGCGCGCGAGGTTCTCAATGCCGTGGGCGAGGGGCGCCGCCCGCCCGAGGACGAGCGCCGCACGTTCGACCACCTGCTGCGCATGGTGTTCTCGCGTGACGAGGAGGGCATTGTCAACCTCGCCTCGAAGTACCTGACCGTCGAGGACATCCTGGATGTGCGCCGGCGCATGATCGGCAGCGGTCTGATCGGCGGCAAGACCGTGGGCATGCTGCTCGCGCGGGCGATCCTGCGCGCTTCCGATCCGCGGTTCGACGAGCTGCTCGAGGGGCACGATTCCTTCTACATCGGGTCGGATGTGTTCTACACCTTCCTCGTCACCAACGGCGTGTGGTGGGTGCGGCAGAAGCAGCGCAACCCTGAAACCTTCATGGAGGGCGCCGAGCAGGCGCGGCAGAGGATCCTCACCGGCGCCTTCCAGCCCTACACGGTACGGCAACTGGAGGAGATGCTGGACTACTTCGGTCAGTCCCCGTTCATCGTGCGGTCGAGCTCCCTGCTCGAAGACAACTACGGCAACTCCTTCGCCGGCAAGTACGACAGCGTCTTTTGCGCCAACCAGGGCCCGCGGCAGAGGCGGATGGAAGACCTGCTGGGCGCGATTCGCGCCATCTACGCCAGCACGATGAGCGAGAAGGCCCTGTCCTACCGCGCGCGCCGCGGCATGTTGGATCGCGACGAGCAGATGGCGCTGCTGGTCATGCGCGTGTCGGGTTCCATGCAGGGGCGCTATTTCTTCCCTCCCGTGGCCGGAGTCGGATTCTCCTTCAACCCCTACGTCTGGAACGAGGAGATCGACCCGAAGGCCGGCGTCGTGCGGCTGGTTTTCGGCCTGGGCACGCGCGCGGTGGACCGCTCGGACGACGACTACACGCGCATCGTCGCGCTCAACGCGCCCGAGCGGCGGCCGGAGCACGGGTTCGACGAGGTGCGGCAGTACGCCCAATGCCGCGTGGACTATCTCGACCTGGAGGCCAACCGTCTGGTCTCCGGGCACTTCGTCGATCTCGCCCCGCACTGCGTCAACCTGCCCATGGGACTCTTCGTCTCGATCGACCGTTCATCGCCCGAGGCGCGCCTGCAGGCCCGCACCAAGCCGGGATCGGCCATGGTCGTGACGTTCGACAAGCTGCTGTCCGACACGCCCTTCGTGCATGACGTGAGGGACATCCTGCGTCTGTTGGAAGAGGCCTATCGCTACCCGGTCGACATCGAGTTCAGCGTTAATTTTCCGGATGACAAGACGTACCGCATCAATCTGCTCCAGTGCCGTCCGCTCCAGGCGCAGGGCGGGGAAGCGGTCCATGTGCCCAAGGTGGAGGTCGACCCCTCGCAGCGGCTGATCCAGGCGCGCGGCGCGATCATCGGTCAGAGCCGCGTCGTGGATGTCGACTGGTTCGTGTACGTCGTGCCGTCCCTCTATGGGGCGCTGCCCGAGCGCGATCGATACGAGGTCGCGCGCGCGATCGGCAACGCGAACCGCGCGCTGAAGGCCGAGGGCGCCCAGCAGGTCATGTTGCTGGGGCCGGGGCGGTGGGGCACAAGCAGTCCGGCCCTGGGGGTCCCGGTTTCGTTTTCGGACATCAACGCAGTGTCCATCTTGTGCGAGATCGTGACGATGCGCGAGGACCTGATTCCGGACGTGTCGCTGGGAACCCACTTCCTCAACGAGCTGGTCGAGATGGAGATGCTGTACTTGGCGCTCTTTCCGAAGGAGGGGGGGAACTACCTCGACGAGGCGTTCTTCGAGGGGGCTCCGAGCCGTCTGCTGGAACTTACGCCTGACGCCGGCAAATGGATCGACACCGTGCGCGTGATCCGCGCCGCGGACGTGGCGCCGCCGGGCGGCAGACTCAGTCTGGTGGCCGACGCCATCGAGCAGCGCGTGTTGTGCTATCGCAACACAGGCGCCATGTCTTCACCGTCCGTCACCCCGTTGTAGCGGGCCTCAACCGCTCGTTCCGCGCATTGCTCTGCCGCTCCGTCGAACTTGCATGTTCTCTCGATATATTGTAAAACCTCTATTCATTAGCAATGTACTAATGGAAGGGGGCGAGGCCGACATGATGGATTTGTCGACGAAGGGGCGATACGCCACCCGAATCATGGTGTGTCTGGCGCTTCACGAGTCCGCGGCGCCTGCCCGTAAGCGCGAGATCGCGCGGAGCGAGGGCATCTCCGCGAACTATGCTGAGCAGATCCTGGTGAGCCTCAAGTCCCGCGGGCTTGTGCGAAGCATCCGCGGGGCCAGCGGCGGCTTCATGCTGGGGAAGGACGCGGAGGACATTTCGGTGCTCGATGTGCTGGAGGCGACGGAAGGTGCGCTGTGCCTGGCGCCCTGCGAGACCGACCCGTGCGAACGGAGGTCGGGCTGTGTGGTGCGAGCCTTGTGGCGCGAGACCGAGGAGAGCGTGAGGGCCGTCCTTTCACGCCGGAGCATCGGGAATCTGGCGGCCGAGGCCCGGAAGTTCAAGGCGAAGCGTCAGGCGTTGAGTTACGCGATATAGAGTGGCGGAAAGAGTCAGGAAGAACTCGCGGCAACAAGACCGCGTCGAAATGGAGAGACGACGATGAGCAGTCAGAAAGAACCCCGAATTGAGACATTGGCTCTGCATGCCGGCCAGACGCCGGACCCGGTGACCGGGGCCCGAGCCGTGCCGGTGTACCAGACGTCGAGCTACGTGTTCCGGGACAGCGAGCACGCGGCGAACCTGTTTGCCTTGAAGGAATTCGGCAACATCTACACCCGCCTGATGAACCCGACGAACGACGTGGTCGAGAAGCGCATCGCGGCGCTGGAAGGCGGAACCGGCGGATTGCTGACGTCGAGCGGCATGAGCGCCATTTTCCTCGCCATCCACAACCTGGCGTCGGCGGGGGACCACATCGTGGCGTCCGCCTCGCTGTACGGCGGAACGGACACGTTCCTGCGCTACACGCTGCCGCGGATGGGGATCGAAGTGACCTTTCTGGAGGACATCGATCCGAAGAACGTGGGCGCCGCGATTCGCCCCGACACCAAGGCCGTGTATCTGGAGACGTTGGGCAACCCGAAGGGCGACGTCCCCGACCTGAAAGGAATCGCCGACGTGGCGCATGCGGCGGGGGTTCCCGTGATCGCGGACAACACGTTCGCGCCCATCCTGTGCCGTCCGATCGAACATGGCGTGGACATCGTGGTTCACTCCTGCACCAAGTGGATCGGCGGACACGGCACCTCGATCGGCGGGATCATCGTCGACGGCGGCCGTTTCGACTGGGGCTCCGGGCGGTTTCCGGCGTTCACGACCCCCGATCCCGCCTATCACGGGATGGTCTACTGGGACGCGCTCAAGAACGTGCCCGGCATGGGCAACGTGGCCTACATCATCCGGGCGCGCACCGACGGGATGCGCAACCTCGGAATGTGCGCGAGCCCGTTCAACGCCTTCCTGTTCCTGCAGGGGCTCGAGACGCTCCCGCTGCGCATTCGCCGCCAGTGCGAGACCGCGCTGGAGTTGGCGCACTGGCTACGCGAACGCAAGGATGTGATGTGGGTGAACTACACGGGGCTGGCGGATCACCCGTATCACGCCATGGCCTCGCGTTACCTCAAGGGCGGATACGGCGCGGTCCTCGGGTTCGGGGTCAAGGGCGGCCTCGCCGCGGGTTGCAAGTTCATCGACGCGGTCAAGCTGGCCAGCCACCTGGCCAACGTCGGGGACGCGAAGACCCTGGTGCTGCACCCGGCCTCGACGAGCCATCGGCAGATGACGCCCGAGGCGCAGAAGGCGTCGGGCGTCACGCCCGAGTTCGTGCGCGTGGCGGTGGGCCTGGAGCATATCGAGGATATCGAGGCCGATTTCGAGCAGGCGCTTTCAATCGCGGGGAAGTGATGTTGCATGGGCCGTGCAATGGGCCTATGATGACGACGATCGAAACGCATGAAGCTGATGGTCAACGGAGAGCAGCGCACGCGGGAGGGGCAGGGAACCCTGGCCGACCTGCTGCGTGAACTGAGGGCGCCGGAGGGACACGTGGCCGTCATCCTGAATGGGACGGTGCTGCGGCGCGATCGCTTCGTCGAAACGCAACTTAACGAGCATGACAACATCGAGATCATCGCCTTCGCGGGCGGAGGATGACAGGGCCGGGGGCCGGGACGACCTGGTCCTGGGTGGGCACGCGTTCAGTTCCAGGATCATTCTGGGCACGGGAAAGTTCGCGAGCAACGAGACCATGCTGGCGGCGATCCGCGAGTCGGGCACGCAACTGGTCACCGTGGCCTTGCGCCGTTTCAACGTGCGGCAGCCTGCCGACGACCTGTTGGGACCCTTGCTGACGGCCGAAGGTGTGACGCTCATGCCCAACACCTCCGGTGCGCGGACCGCGGCCGAGGCGGTTCGCGCGGCCGAGCTGGCCCGCGAGTTGTGCGGCAGTCCCTTTGTGAAGGTGGAGATCCATCCGAATCCGCATCACCTGATGCCGGACCCCATCGAGACCTTCGAGGCGTGCCGGGAACTGGTGAAGCGCGGCTTTGTGGTGATGCCGTACATGCCGGCCGACCCCGTGCTGGCCAAGCGGCTGGAGGAGATCGGGTGCGCCTCCGTCATGCCTCTGGGGTCGGCGATCGGCACGGGGCAGGGTATAGCCACGGCCGGCATGGTGTCGCTGATCGTGCGCGACAGTTCGATTCCGGTCATCGTTGATGCCGGGCTGCGTTCGCCCTCCGAGGCGGCTGCCGCCATGGAGATGGGCTGCGAGGCCGTGCTGGTCAACAGCGCGATCGCGACGGCGCGCGACCCGGCGGCGATGGCGGCGGCCTTTGCGTTGGCGGTGCGGGCGGGGCGGGCGGCCTGGCGCGCGGGGCTGATGCCGCGCGGCGATACCGCGTCCCCCACGAGTCCGCTCACGTCCTTTCTTGCGGACCCCGGGTCATGAGCGCCGTGCTTCCCGAATGGCTCGATCCGGGACCGTGGCTCGAAGCGGCCCGTTCGGCGGGTGAACGCGACGTGTCGGCGGCGCTGGCGGCCGACAGCCCCGGGGTGGCGGAGTTCGCGGCGCTGATCTCCCCCCGCGCGGGCGCGCGCTTGGAGGCGATGGCCCGCAAGGCGCAGGCTCTGACCCGCGCCCACTTCGGCAACACGATCGGCCTGTATGCGCCGCTGTATCTCTCGAACATCTGTCCGGGGGGCTGCGCTTACTGCGGGTTCGCCTCGGACCGCGCCCAGGAGCGCCGCCGGCTCGAAGGCGACGAGATCGTCTCCGAGCTCGACGCCATGCGGGCGATGGGTTTCGAGGACGTACTGCTGCTCACGGGCGAGCGGTGTCCCGCGGCGGATTTCGAGTACCTGCGGCGCGCCGTGGAACTGGCGGCCACCCGGGTGCATGGCGTCAGTGTGGAGTCTTTCGCGATGAGCGAGGGCGAATACGCGGCGCTGGAGCGGGCCGGGTGCACCGGCGTGACGCTCTACCAGGAGACCTACGATCCCGAGCGCTACGACGCGTTGCACCGCTGGGGGCCGAAGCGCGACTTCCTCGACCGCCTCGATGCGCCGGCGCGCGCCATGCGGGCGGGGGTGCGCGTGACGGGGCTGGGCGCCTTGCTGGGGTTGGCGGACCCGCTGCACGACATGATCGCGCTCTACCGCCACGCGGACCGTCTGCGACGCCTGCACTGGCGTGCCGGCGTCATGCTCTCCTTTCCCCGCCTCTGCCACGAGCGCGGCGACTTCGCGGCGCCGTTCCCGGTCGACGACCGTCAATTGGCCCAGTTCATCATGGCGTGCCGGGTTTGCATGCCGGACGTGCCGCTGGTGCTTTCCACGCGGGAGAGGCCGCGATTCCGGGATGGGATGGCCGGGGTGGGCGTCTCGCGCATGAGCGTGGCGAGCCGTACCACGGTGGGCGGGTATGGCGGGGCGGCCAGCGGCGGCGGGCAGTTCGACGTGAGCGACACGCGCGGCATCGACGAGTTCAGTGCCGCCTTGCGCCGCAAGGGACTCGACCCCGTGTTCAAGAACTGGGACCGGGCGTTGCACGACGTTCCAGCTATTCGCATCTTGGCCTCTCATCCCGCGGTCGGGACGGATCCCGCCCCTCCAGAATTCCAGAAAGAGTGAAGACGGGGCGCCGCTCTCGTCAACGGTCTCTTCCTCATTTGCGGACGAGAACGGCGACCAGTGATTAGTAATCAGTGGAGTGCAGGAAGATAGGGCGTTAGGGGGTCGCACCTTTTTGGTGCGGATCTCACTGATCACAGATCACTGATAACTGGTCACTTGCGAAGAATAGAGGGCTCCAACTGCCGAATCTAGGTTGATCCGTCTTCCGCGCGTCCGTTTCTGCACCGTCCGCTTGAAGAACCACGGGGCGGTCGGGGAAACAGCAAGCTTGTCTTCAAGGGGGGGCCTGTGTCACAGTGTGCATGGGTCGGGCCCGCCCGCGGGCGGCCGGTAGTGTGCTCATTCTGTAACGATAGGGGAACACGGATCATGGAGACGGGACGACGCTGGAACGAGTTGCTGGGCATGTTTCTGATGGCCTGCGCGGGACTGCTTTTCGAGATCACGGCCACCAAGATTTTCGAGTACAGCGTGTGGGCCAACTACGCCTATCTCGTCATCTCGACCTGCATGTTCGGCATGGGGTTCGCCGGCGTGCTCATGACCCGCTTCCCGCGCCTGCTGCGCCTGCCCGTCGAGCGGTTCCTGCCTGCACTGGCCTTCGCGATGGGCGGCGGCATCCTGGTCGGGTTCCTGACCATGAACGCCATTCCGATCCACCTGCCGGACGCACCTCGGGGCTGGGCCCGGGAGATGGCCAATGTGGGCCTGGTGTTCATGGGGCTTTCCATTCCATTCTTCTTCTTCGGCCTGACGATCAGCTACCTCTTCGAGAATCGCGGCAAGCGGGCTAACGTCTACTACTTCGCCGACCTGCTGGGCGCGGGCCTGGGGGCGTTCCTGCTGGTCCCCCTGATCTCGCGGGTCGAGCCGCAAGGCATCGTCTGGCTGTGCATGGGCATGAGCCTGGCCGCCGGAGCCTTCCTGCTGGCGGGTGGAGACCGGTCGCCGTCGGCAGCCCGCAAGGGCGTTGCCGCCGCGATCCTGGTCGCCGTGGCCGCCCTGACCGCCTGGGGCGCCCCGCGCGCGAAGGATTGGATCGCGCTCAAAGTCCACATCGAGAAGCGCACCTACCTGGCCGACATGCGGGCCGGCCGCATCGAGAAGAGCGGGTGGAGCGCCCTGGGACGCGTCGACATCGCGCGCGACCAGCGCAACGAGAACATCAAACGCGTCTGGATCGCGGGCGGCGTGAACTGGTCGGCCATCGCGAAGTTCGACGGCGATTTCGAGAAGGCGCGCGCGCGCCGTCCGGAACTGATCGAGCGCCACAGCCGCATCCTCCTGTATCACCTCCTGCCGCATCTCTCCAAGACCAACCACACGGTCTGCGTCATCGGCACCTCGGGCGGCGAGGACGCCCTGTTGGCCCTGATGTACGGCGCGCGCAAGGTCGTCGGGGTGGAGATGGATCCTGAAATCGTCCGCTTTGTCACGGAAGATTATCGCGACTACGCCGGCGGGTTGTTCACCGACAAGGACTATTCGGAGATCGTCGTGGACGAGGGCCGCAGTTACCTGCGGCGCAGCGGCCGCAAGTTCGACGTCATCCAGCAGGTGAACAATTTCACGCCGATCGCGCTGCAAAACGGGGCGATGAATCTCAGCGAAACGTACCTGCTCACGGTCGAGTCCTTCAAGGAGTTCTACGACCATCTGACCGACGACGGCATCCTCGCCATCAGCCGGTACGGGGCGGCCCGCAACCTGAGCATCGCCGTGGAGATGTTCCGCGGCAAGCTGGGCATGGCGCCCGCCGACTACAGCAAGCACCTCATCGTCGTGCAGGGACCGCGCCCCGAGATTCCGACCATGATGATGAAGCGGTCCCCTTTCACGCCCGAGGAGGTGGACGCCGTCTTCGCGATGTACGCGGCCAGCCAGCAGAACAAGAAAGTCCTGTATGCGCCGTACCGCACGCAAGAGCTGCCCGACCTCGACAACAACATCTACTACATGCTGGCCACGTCGGACACCCCGCGGAAGTACTGGCGCGTTGGATGCTTCGACTACTCCCCGGTAACGGATAACCGGCCGTTTTTCAACCGCATGATGCGGCTGGGGAAAAAGGACCGCCGCCGCAACGAGATGGCCTTCGCCCCGGAGGAGAGTATCCTCGTCGAGCCGCGCAGCCGCATCGGCCGGCGCGTCCCCAAGGGCGACATCCCCCCCCTGTTGATCCTTGCGGAGGCCATGCTCTTCGCCGCGCTGTTCCTCGGCATCCCGCTGTTCAGCAAGGGCGAGCTGCGCCAGGCCGTGCGCAAGGACGTCAAGGCGCTGGGCTACTTCGCCTGCCTGGGCGTGGCGTTCATCTTCATCGAGATCTGCCTCATGCAGCGGCTGATTCTGTTCCTCGGCAGTCCGGTCTACAGCATCTCGACCGTGCTGGGCAGCTTGCTGATCTCGGCCGGTCTGGGCAGCCTCGCGTCCGGACGCTTCCTCCCCACGCAGCGCAATGTCCGTCGGTTGCTTTGGGTCGTGGCGGCCACCGTTCTGGCCATTCACCTGCTGGTGCCGGCGATCACCAGCGCCGCGCTGGGCCTGAGCTTCACGGGCCGTTTGCTGGTCTCCATCGCGCTGTGCTGCGCCGCGGGCTTCATGATGGGCATGCCCATGCCATCGGGGATACGGCTGCTGAGCGCCCAGGGCCGCCACATCATCTCGTGGGGTTGGGCCATCAACTCCTTCTTCACGGTCGTGGGATCGGCCCTATCGGTGATCCTCGCATCGATCTACGGCTTCGGAACCATCTTCTACATTGCCACGGCACTATACGCCCTGGCGCCGTGGTTCCTGTCCCGCCCGGGGCAGGGGCTGACCGACGGCTGACGGCTGCCGCGCGCCGCTCACGCCAAGGTCCGCCGCGCTCACGGCCCCGATCGTGGCGCGCACAAGGTGCGCGCCCGCCGCCGCCAGGCGAGCGGCGTCGAACGTTTGCGCGACGGCGACGCAGCGCATGCCGGCCGCCAACGCCGCCTGAATGCCACTGAGCGCATCCTCGACCACACAGCAGCCTGACGGGGGAACCCCCAGCGCTCGCGCCGCGGCCAGAAAGATGTCGGGGGCCGGTTTGCGCGCCGACACGTCCTCGGCGGCGATCACGGCGCCGAACAACGCCGGCGCCAGCCCTATGGCATTGAGGTTCGCGGCAATCTTGATCCGGTCGGCGCTGGACGCCAGCGCGAGCGGCACCCCACGCCCGGCCAAGAGGCGCACAAGATCAACCGCGCCGGGAAACGCCGAAACCTGGTGCGGCGCCAGGTCGAGGTATATCTCGTAGACACGCTGCTTCATCTCGGGACGGTAGGCGTGACCGTGCGATTCCGCCACGCCCCCGATGTAGCGATCCTCCCCCATCCCCACAAACGGCGCGAAGTCCTCCGGTCTGGCCTTGACTCCAAATTCGGCCAGGCCCGCGATGGCCGCGGCGTTGATAACCGGCTCCGAGTCCGTCAGAACGCCGTCCATATCGAAAATGACTGCGAGCATCGGTGGCTTTCCGCAGAAGAACTGCACGTCGCGAGGTTCCGAAGCTACCAGGCTCGTTCCCCGTGCGACACCCGCCGCAACCTGAAGAACCAGAACGTGAACCCCAGCAGCGACACCAGCAAATAGAGCGGGAAGTACCCGACGGAAAACGGCACCACCAGGGCGATCCGCATCCAGTTCCGTATGCCGGAGATCGTGGGTAGCACATAAACCAGGGAGAACAGGCTGAAGCCCACGCTTGTCAGCAACTTCACCGCCAGCACCTGCCCGTAGTAGATGCTCGTGATGCGCCAGACCGCGTCCAGCGGAATGTCCCTGGCCACGAGGTCGGCGACATACTGGCCAATGCTGAACAGCGAGGTGTCGGCGGCGATGCCGTACAGGCCGCTCACGGTCAACACCGTGTATGACGAGATGAACAGCATCTGCAGCGGGTTGCGCAGCCAGACCTTCGGATACTTGAACACGCACTGGAATCCGCCCGCGGTCCACCGCATCTTCTGCCGCACCCACACCCGCCAGACCGCGGGTACGTGCGTCGGCACGAAGACAAAACTCTGCTCCACCTTCCATCCCGCGCGGTTGAGCTTGAAGGCCAGGTCCACGTCCTCGGTGATGGCGTTGAGGGAGAAACCGCCGGCCTCGGCAAAGGCGGCCCGCCTGACCATCAGGCAGCCGCCCCAGAGCGCCAGTGTGGACGTCACGTTCCCCGCGCCCTGCCCGAGACGCAGCATGCTGTATTCGATGGCCTGCATGGCCGGGAGAAAACCGCGGTTGACGGGCTTGTAGGGGCAACTCACCGCGCCGACCCGCCGGTCGTGCGCCAACCGCGCCAGCATGTCCTTCATCGCTTCCGCGGTCAACAACGTGTCGGCATCCAGACAAAGCACCAATTCGTGGCGCGCCGCGGCCACCGCGCGGTTCAGCGATTCCGCTTTGCCCATGTTGACCTTGTTGTCGATTACCCGCACGGCGTGCTCGCGCGCGACACGCTCGATCCCGGCGAGCGAATCGTCGCGGCTGCAGTCGTTGATCGCCATGACTTCGAGGAGATGCTCGGGCCAGGACGCGAAGACGCTGCGCAGCGTCGCCTCCACCGTGGCGCCGTCATTGAAGCACGGCACGATCACCGACACGGGAACCATGCCCGCGGGACTACGCTTACGCCGCCGGTCCAGAGTGGCGCATGCCAGCACGGTCACCATCAGCGTCATAAAAAGAATGGGTGCGAGCAAATTCATACGCCGTTCTCAGAAGCCGAAGTATCGCGATGCGTTTCCGTAGGAGATGTCTGCCACCATGCGCCCCGCAAGTTCCATGTCGTCGTGAATGAATGCCCTCTTGTTTCTCACATTTCCTTCTCCAGGATATGGCCGTCTACAATCGCGGCAGCGTCATCCCGCCGTCCACCATCAGAACCTGCCCCGTCGAGTACGGCAGGTCGCCGCGCGCCAGCATGGCCACGGCCCTGCCGACATCATCGGGCCGCCCCCAGCGCGCCTGCACGCACAACCCCTCGCCGATCAGCCGGTCGTACTTCTCCTTGACGCCCGCGGTCATGTCCGTCTCGATGACGCCGGGCCGCACTTCGTACACCGGAATGTCGAACTCTCCGAGCCGGGCCGCCCACAGCCGCGTGGCCATCGCCACGCCGGCCTTTGAAAGGCAATACTCGCCGCGCGAGACGGAAGCCATCACGGCCGAAACGGACGACACGTTCACGATGCAGAAGCGGAGGTCACTGCGCGCGCGCCTCTGCTCGATCATCCAACCGGCCGCGGCCTGCGTCAGGAAATACGGCCCCTGGAGGTTCGTGCGCATGACGCGATCATAGCTCTCTTCAGTCGCATCCAGAATGTCGGTACGCGCGCGCGGCGCCACGCCCGCGTTGTTGACCAGCACGTCGAGCCGCCCGAACCGCTCGCGCAGGGCGGCGAGCATCGCTTCACGGTCGGCCCGCTCCGCGACGTCCGCGCGACAGTACAGCACGCCGACGCCGATCCCCTCCAGTTCGCCGACCACCGCGGCTACCGCGTCGGCATCCCGCATGCCGCACACGGCCAGGTCAAAACCTTCGCGCGCCAGGGCGCGCGCGACCCCCAGTCCGATGCCGCGGCTGCCACCCGTCACCAGCGCCACCGGACGCCCCCTTCCCGGATCGATGGCGGACTCTCGCTTCATGCGCGCTCCCCCAGCTTCGGCACATCCACCCAGGCCCGCTTCTCCCACGACTCGATCCCTTTCTCGGCCAGTTGCACGCCCTTGGCGCCCTCCAAGAGCGACCAACGGAAGGGCTCGTCCATCGCGATGTGCCGAAGAAAAAGCTCCCACTGCACCTTGAACGCGTTATCGAACTCGCGCTGGTCCGGCACGGTTTGCCAGCCGCCGTAGAAGTCGATCGGGTTGTCGATGTCCGGGTTCCAGACCGCCCGTGGCGTGGCGCCGTAGGCCTGAATCCGGCACGACCGCAGCCCCACGACCGCACTGCCCCTGGTGCCGTCGACCAGCATCGTCAGCAGGTCGTCGCGCCGCACGCGCGTCGCCCATGAGGAGTTGAACTGCGCCACGATTCCGCCATCCAACTCGAAGGTGGCGTACGCCGCGTCGTCCGCCGTGCAATCGTACGGCTTGCCGTCTTCGTCCCAGCGGCGCGGGACGTGCGTCGCGCCCAGGCAGGAGACCGCCCGCACCTCGCCGAAGAGGTTATCGAGCACGTACCGCCAGTGGCAGAGCATGTCGTAAATGATGCCGCCGCCGTCTTCCTTGCGGTAGTTCCACGACGGCCGCTGCGGCGGAACCAGATCCCCTTCGAACACCCAATAGCCGAATTCGCCGCGCACCGAGAGGATCCGTCCGAAAAAGCCGCTGTCGCGCAGCGCCGCGAACTTCATCAGGCCCGGCAGCCACAGCTTGTCCTGGACGACGCCGTTCTTCACGCCAGCGGCGCGCGCCGCGTCGGCCAGCCGCATGGCGTCCGCGGTGGTCGTGGCCGTCGGCTTCTCGCAGTAGACGTGCTTGCCGGCCGCGATCGCCTTCAGGACGGCCGGGACGCGCCGATCGGTCGTTTGCGCGTCGAAATAGACCGGATACGACGGGTCTGCCAGCAGCGCATCAAGGTCGGTGGACCACTTCTCGATGCCCGAGCGACGGCTCAACTGCTCGAGTTTGGCCGCATTGCGCCCGGTCAGGATCGGGTCCGGCATGATGGTCTCTGCCGCACTGACCCGCACACCGCCCTGCTTGACGATCGGTACGATCGACCGCAACAGGTGCTGGTTCGTACCCATGCGCCCCGTCACCCCGTTCAGCACGATCCCGACCCGCCAAACTTTCATCTCCGACATGACTGCCTGATCTCCCCCTGCTAACTGACCAAGCCGACTGTGCCCCTCGACACAACCGCCGAAGCCCATAATCTGTACCATCCGCCGGGCCATGTCAATTCAGCGCTTGGCAAGAATGCCACTGCGCGGGCGTCATGGGGCGTCATGGCCGCCCGCGCGCGCGAACATCGGCCGTGCATCGGGCCGGCAACCATGCTATGCTTCCAAGGTATGACGACTGGCGGTTACAGGCCCTTCGATCGCTTGCGCCCCGTGCTGCCGGCGGGCGGGACGATCGCCATCGTCGCGCCCGCCGGCGGCGTGCCATCCCCGGACTGGATGAACGAGGCGATCCGCTACTTCGCGGGGCGCGGGCATGAGGCGCGCCTGGTGCCAGGCTTCGGGCGGTCCGACCGCTACCTTGCCGACGGTGACGCAGAGCGCGCCGCGGCGCTCGTCACGGCCTTTGCAGACCCCTCGATCGCCGCCGTTCTGGCTCTGCGCGGTGGCTATGGCAGCGCCCGCATCCTCGACCGGCTCGACTGGCCGCGCATGGCGGCTACCCCCAAGCCGTTGCTCGGGTTCAGCGATATCACGGCTCTGAATCTCGCCCTGCTGCGGCGGACCGGCATGGTTTCTTTCACCGGCTTGAACTGCGTCCCCGACCTCAAAGACGGGGTACTCCCCGCTCTGAACGAGCGGACCCTGTGGCTGGCGCTGCGCGGCGAGGAGTTGCGGTTCGGCGGTCTCGAAGTCCAACGCCCCGGCCATGCGTCCGGTCCGCTGATCGGCGGCTGCCTGTCGATCCTGACCTCGCTGCTTGGAACCGACTACCTGCCGGACCTGACCGGCGCCATCCTCTTCATCGAGGACGTGAATGAGGAGCCCTACCGCGTCGACCGCATGGTGAACCAACTCAGGTTGGCCGGCGTCTTCCGCCGCGTCGCGGGCGTGGCGCTGGGCTCCTTCGTGCATTGCGAGCCAAAAAACCCCGAGGACGGCCCGGTCGATCGTGTCCTTGAGGAAGTTGCGGGCATGGTCGACGGGCCGGTGGTCTCCGGCTTGCCCTACGGCCACACGCCGGAGCGCTGCGTCCTGCCCGTTGGCGCACACGCCGAACTCACCGCGCCGGACGATGGCTTTGGCCATCTCTCCGTGCAGTGATAAACCCTCCCCGCCAGAGCCACTCGCCAAGGCGCCCCCGCCATTCCATGGCGTGGAATGGGAACGGAGGATCGCCTGGCGGCAGCGGACCGCAACGACCGCCTTACCGCGTCAACGGCGGCGGCTTGGGCAGCCCTTCCAGAGACAGCAGCGACTGCTGCATCAATTCCTCAGGCAGCGTGTAATTGCTCAACTTGCCGTCGAAGTACGCCTGGTATCCGCTCAGGTCCATGAGGCCGTGCCCCGACCAGTTCATCAGGATCACGCGCTTCTTCCCCTCTTCCCGCGCCTGCTTCGCCTCGCGGATCGTCTGCGCAATTGCGTGTGCCGTCTCGGGGGCCGGGATGAACCCCTCGGTCCGGGCAAAGAGAACCGCCGACTCGTAGCACTCCAACTGGTGCATGGCCGCGGCCTCAATCAACCCCTCGCGCATGGCGTGGCTGACCAACGGGGCCATACCGTGATAGCGCAGGCCTCCGGCGTGAATCGGGGCCGGCACGAACGCATGCCCGAGGCTGTACATCGCCAGCAGCGGGGTCATCATGGCCTCATCGCCCGAGTCGTACACGTATGGCGCGCGCGTCAGCGTCGGACAGGCCGCCGGCTCGGTCGCCACGATGCGCACCGTCTTGCCGTGGATCTTGTCGCAGATGAATGGGAACGACAGACCGGCGAAGTTCGACCCGCCGCCGGCGCACCCGACCACCACGTCAGGATAGCGCCCGAAGATCTCCATCTGCTTCTTCGCTTCGAGACCGATGACGGTCTGGTACAGCATGACGTGATTGAGCACACTGCCCAGCGAGTACTTCGTATCCTCGCGCTGCACGGCCTCTTCCAACGCTTCGCTGATGGCGATGCCCAGGCTGCCTGGACAGTTCGGATCTTTTGCCAGAACGCTGCGGCCGAACGAGGTGTTGTCGCTGGGGCTGGCGTGGACCGACGCGCCCCACGTCCGCATCATCATCTTGCGGTACGGCTTCTGCTGGAAGCTGACCTTGACCATGTAGACGACGCATTCGAGTCCGAAGAGCTGGCAGGCCAGCGACAGGGCTGAACCCCACTGTCCGGCGCCGGTCTCGGTGGTCATCCGTTTGACGCCGGCTTCCTTATTGTAGTAGGCCTGCGCGATGGCGGTGTTCGGC
>JAQBFL010000433.1:0-4802 GCA_032123415.1 bacterium
GGTGTCGGGGACTGTGCCGTGCCGACATCCTCGGTCAGGATGGCGAGGCCGTCGCCTTTTTCCATGAGCCATCCGCGATCCTGGCGCAGCAGCAGTCCGCCCACCAGTCGGGCGGCCAGACGCTCCACGGTTTGCCAACCCGCGGCGCCCGCGGCCGACTCGAACGTGGCGTCAAAATCATCCGCGAGGCTTCGCGCGACATCCTGGCGGTTGCGCTGCGCCTCGCAACGGATCATGGCGGCCAGCCGCCGCCTTTCGATCGGGGGGTGGAAACGCGTCCACGCGCCGCAGCGGCCGAGGATGGCCAGCGCCGCGCCCGGCCTGCCGTCCCCGAGCCGCAGCGCGGCCCGATCGATCTCGGACTGGGCGCACAGCACCCTCAAGGCCTCCGTTGCGAGCAGGACGATCAAAGCGCCGGCGAGCGCCACCAGCAGACAGCGGAACATCGTTTTCGTGAAAGGCGTGCTCATGGTTGCGTCTCTTCCTCTTCGGTTCCCCGCCACTCGCGCCGGGGCATGCGGTACAAAGCCGACAGCTCCTCGTTGGCGGAGGGCACCTTCAGTGCGTCCATGGCGATGTCCACGCCGACGTCCTTGAGGGTGACGCGGCTCACGCAGCCTTCGGCGTCGCGCGCGGCGAAGACATCGCCCATGTTCGACACGGGCCGGCCGTTGACGGCCGTGACGATCGCGTTCTGGAGCTGCTGGTAGCCGACGTTGACGGGGTGCGGCAGGACGCCGGAGATGACGACGACGCGCTGACCCGGCGTGGGGGGAAAGAAGCGGCGCGACGCATAGAGGTAGCCGATGTGGGCGTCGAGGCTGCGTTCCCATCCGCTGCCGTGGGACTGGATGTAGGAGCCCGACAGCTCGCGGAAGACCAGACCCCCCTCTACGAGGAAAGGTTCCCGCGCGTTTGCGGTGTTGTCCGGGATCAGCATGGCGGACTCGTCCGCCCGCGTCAGGGCCACCTCGGCGTCGAGAGGCTGTCCATCGCGCAGCAGGCGCACGGACGAGGTTTCGCCGGTGGCGCGGCGGCCCTTGATGAGGAAAGGGAAAAGCATGCGGCCGAGATCGGGATCGTCGTAGTACCCCAGTTCGTCGATGGCTTTGCCGTCCCAGGCGAGCACCACGTCGTTGGGCCGCAGAGCCTGCGCGGCGCCGGAACCCGGTATGCAGGCCAGCACGAGGACGCCGCCCGCCTGTTGGCCCATGCCCAGCCACTCGCGCGTGGCGGGGTCGGCGAGGGGGCGCCAGACAAAGCCGGCCGAAGCGAAGCCGCCATACGGCGGGTCGCCGACGCTGTCCATGAACCGGGCGATGACCGGGCCGGGGAGGACGGTGGCGATGCGTGTGGCCGAACTGTGGGTCATGATCAGGCCGAACAGCCTGCCGTTGCGGAAGACGGGGGCGCCCTGGCCGTTGACGCTCAGGTCGGTGAGCACGTCGAACACGAGCGAGCCGTGAGGTGCGGTGGGCAGTGTGGTGTAGTGCGCGCGAATGAACTGGGCGTCGCCGTTCTGCACTTCATGCGAGTCGGTCAACTGCACGGCCGTCAGGGGGCCGCTACGCTCGAAGTCGCGAGCCGGATCGGCGGGGGCCAGTCGGGCCAGCCGTTCGTCCACGCAGTGCAGCAAGGCCAGGTTGACCTGGGGGTCGGTGGCGATGACGCGCGCGGGCAGGAGCGCGCCGACGCGCGGCAGCCGCAAGTCGATATGCGCCGCGTTGCGGACCAGGTGTTCGGTCGTCAGGATGCGGTTGCCGGAGATCAGGACGCCGTAACCCGCGGCCGCTTCGGGCCGGCGTTTCTGCCAGGGGGCGAAGGGGTCGACGATCTGCTGGGTGACCAGGACCTGGACGACGGGCGGGTCGGTCGCGGGGCGGGCGTCCTCGTCGGCGCGCGCGATGGTTGCCGCGAGGACGAGGGCTGCCAGTTGCGTGGCGCATGCGGTATTCATGGGGCCTCCCCGAGGTACTCGCCCGCGGGCACTCCGTAGCGGGCGCGTATCGACGCCTCGGCCGCTTTCGCCTCCGCGACGGACAGCACAAGCGTGTCGTCCAGCCCCGCGAAGCGAATGCGGTGGAACCCGTCCTCCGGTTGCTCCCAGGCGGCCGCAAGGTCGGCGAGGGCCCGGATCGCGCGGCCGTTGACCTTGGTGACGATGCCGTTGAGAAATCCGTCAGCGTATCCATTGACCGGGTGGGGCAGGCGACGCGTGAAGACGACGAACTCATCGAACTCGAGGTGATGGCCATGCATCTTCGCGTACTCGGCATAGTAGAACAACTCGCGCACGTTGGGGTCCTGATCGCGGCGAACGGACCGCAGGTACTCCCGCGTGAGCGGGCTGAAGACGAGTCCGGCTCGCAGCGCGTAGCGCGGGCGGACGTCGTAGAGGTTACGGAAGACGAAGGGGTCGGGAGGCGTGGACAGGGGCACGTCGACGCGCAGGCCGGCCCGATTGCGCACGAGGTCAAATCGAGCGACCTCGCCCCACTGTCGGCGCTCGATCAACTCGGAGAACAGAACTCGGTCCCCATCCATGACCACCGTTCCGTCCTCGGCCACGTCATGGCCGTCGAGGCGGAGAATGACGTCGCCTTTCTCGATCGATCCGTAGGCGCTGCCGAAGGGGTCCGTGTAGCTCACGGCCATGCCGCCGGGACGTTCGAGTCCGAGGGACCGGCGCAAGGCGGGGTTGCGCGTCGACATGAAGGCGATTCCAAGCTCGGGGTAGCCGTCGTAGCGGCCGTCGGCGATGTCGTCCAGGAAGCGCTGGAGCACTGGCAGCGGAATGCCGTAGCCGATATTCTCGCCGCGGATCAGGCCCTGGAACGCAAGGCCAACGACGCGCTCCCGGAACAGAACCGGTCCGCCGCTATTGCCCGGGTTGATGGCCGCGTCGACTTGCAGAACGAGGTGCTGGTCGATCCCGCTGTGCGCGTAGACGCCGTAGTCCAGGCGGGAGACGACCCCGCGCGTCACGGAGAGCCGCTCCCCGCCCATGGGGTAGCCGAGGACGACCACCTCGTCGTTGATGGCCGGCAGGGCGCGGGCGAGGCGCAACGGCTTCATGCCGTCGTAGAAATCGGCTTCGTCCACTTCGACGATGGCCAGGTCGCAGTCATGGGCGATAAAGGTTACCCGCGCGGGGTAACGGCGCGGATCGTCCTCGCGCTGGAGTTCGAGAAACCGCAGGTCGGAGACGACGTGGGCGTTGGTCAGCAGACGCTTGCCGCCGATGAAAAAAGACGACCCGGTTCCCTGGGCCGGCGGCTCCATGAGCCACGGCATGCTGTAGTCGGGGCGCTGGATGGTGCAATGGATCTTCACCACGGACTGGCGGACGAGCTTCGGAATGGAGTCGGCCCGGGCGTGCGGCGCGGCGGCAAGCAGCGCCAGGCCCGCCGCGAAGACCGACAAGGCGGATACTGTACGGAATTGACACATCTCGTCGAGTATCATAGCCTTCGGGCTCCGAAGATTCACGCAAAAAAAAAGAAAAACGTGAAGGGAGCGCTGCCGATGGCCTTGGCCGATCGCGATTACATGAAGGACCCGCCCCCGCCCGCGCCCCGGCTGCGGCGGCCGGCGGGCGCCGCGCCGAGCCTGTGGCAGCGTCTGCGGTTCTGGTTCTGGCGGCTGCTGCGCCGGGGAACTTGAGTTAACCTGAGTCGCACTTGGGCATTTGGGCGTGTCGCATTGGGGCGCGTTTGGGTGTGGACATACCCGGTCGAAAGCGCCATGATTCCGCGCCGGCGATGGGCCGCTCTTATGGTTCAAGCGATCCAGGAACGGGACGGCCCTGCCGGCGGCGTTCCGGGCACGGCCCTCGCCGCACGAGCGCGGGACAGATGAGAGGAGAACGATCCGAGCATGAGACTGATGATTGAAGACAAGGCCGTGGTTCTTTTCCAGGGAGACAGCATTACGGACGCGGGCCGCGACAAGTCCGACACGGAGTCGCTGGGGACGGGCTACGCCATGATGGCGGCCTCCTGGTTTTCCGCGATGCATCCGGAGAAGCAGGTTCGGTTCATCAATCGAGGCATCGGCGGCAACCGGGCCAAGGACCTCGCGGCTCGCTGGGAGGCGGACTGCATCGAGCTGAAGCCGACATGGGTCTCGATCATGATCGGCATCAACGACACGTGGCGAGCCTTTGACAGCAAGGACCCCACGGGGATCGAGGCGTTCGAAGCGGACTGCCGGCGCATTCTGACGAAGACGCGCGAGCGGCTGGGCGCCCACCTCGTGCTGATCGAGCCCTTTGTGCTGCCGGTCCCGGCGGACCGCAAGGCCTGGCGCGTTGACCTCGACCCCCGGATCCACGCCGTGCGCGCCCTGGCCTGCGAGTTCGGCGCGATCCTGGTCCCGATGGACGGGATCATGAATGCGGCCGCGAGTCGTCGGCCGGCCGCCTTCTGGGCGCCCGATGGCGTGCATCCCACGCCGGCCGGGCACGCGCTCATGGCCCAGGCCTGGCTGCGCTCCGTGGGAGCCTGATCGATGGACGTCCATCCGCCGAGCCGGGCGGGTGGTCAGTCCGACGGGATGTCGATGCTGACGATGGTGCCTTTGCCTGGGGTCGAGGTGACCGTGCACGCGCCTCTGACGGCTTCGGCGCGGTAGCGCATGATGCGCAGGCCCATGCCGCCGGCGGCAGTGCCGACGGCGTCGAAGCCGACGCCGTCGTCTTCGATGGCGAGCCTGCATGCGGCGCCCTCGCGCGCAAAGGAGATCAGCGCGCGCTTCGCATGGCCGTGACGCCGCGCGTTGTGAATCGCCTCCTGCACGATGCG
>JAQBFL010000434.1:0-2895 GCA_032123415.1 bacterium
ACGGAACAACCGGTCCACGTGCTCCTCGATCATGAAGACGCGCCCGTTGTAGGCACGGATGCCTTCGAACACGCCGTCCCCGTAAAGCAGTCCGTGATCGAAGACCGAGACCTTCGCGTCCCGCTCCGGAACGATCTTGCCGTTCATGTAAATCTTCATAGGTCAAAAAAACGGCCCTCGAAGGGGCCTCCTCATCCTGAGATATGGTGCACCCGGAGGGACTCGAACCCCCACGCCCTCAACGGGCACAAGGACCTGAACCTTGCGTGTATGCCAATTTCACCACGGGTGCCTAGGTATCCCAAAAACATGCGCATTCTATGGCATGCGGTGGATAGCGTCAACCGAAAAACATGAAAAACCGTATCACCTCAGTGACGTGGTGGGGCTCCCTGCCGCCTTGAGCGGCAGGAGCCGAAATCCAAGATACTGCCGGGGCCCGTCTTCGCTTCGCTACGCCGAGGCAAGCAAACCGGCAAGGAGCCTCGATCCAACCGGCCTTGAGCGTCGCCCTGCAGACGATGCCGCAGGCGCTCCAACTGCCGCCCGACGGCCACACCCGTTCCACATGCCCAGCAACCCGGCGGGACAGCAAACCATTATCTTTAGGACCAGCCCTGATCCCCCCCCAAGAAAATCACCCACCAGACACGCGAAACACGCGAAAAGTGGATGTCATGGTTGCTTTCGCGTCCTTTCGCTCTTTCGTGGGCAGATACCTCAGGGTTGCGGGCAAACCGTGGTAGAGCAACCGGACGTGCGACGGCATCCCGCACATCGTGATAATTCGCCATGACTGTCCGGCGGGGGCGGACTGTCCCTCCACCGCACGCCAGCAGCGCGAAGCGCCTCGGCCAGACAAGCCTTTGCCACAAGGCGTCTGGCTATCTCGCCCCTCGTCATGGCTGCGCCCACGGCACAGGGTCAACACCGCCGCAATCCTCTGAATGCACGCGCTTGGGATGGTGACACATCCAGTCGAACTGAGGCGGCACCGGTTCCGTGCCGCAGATCGACAGCCACACTTGAGCAGACGCGGCTTCTTTTTCGCTGTGATTTCGACCGGCCTTCTGCTATGAAACGGGGCCGTTGCTCCATTCCCGCAACCTGAGATGAAAACGTGTGAACAGCGAGATACGCGGACCTGATGAATTTGACACCGTACCATGCGAAGTATTACGCCCATGTACTTACGCGCCGGTGCCCATCGGACAGCGTCGAAAAACTCGCCGGCACTTTGGTGGACGCCCAGGTTGACCTGAATCCTCATCAGGTGGACGCCGCGCTCTTCGCCTTCCGCTCCCCGCTCTCGAAAGGCGCCATCCTCGCGGACGAGGTCGGCCTCGGGCAGACCATCGAGGCCGGTCTCGTCGTTTCGCAGAAGTGGGCGGAACGCCGTCGGCGCATCCTTGTCATCACCCCCGCCAATCTCCGGAAGCAATGGCTTCAGGAGCTAACGGAGAAGTTCTTCCTGCCCTGTCGCATCCTGGAGACGAAGTCCTATAACGCGGCCATGAAGGCAGGCAGCACCTTCCCATTCCGGGTGCGAGAGGTAGTCATCTGCTCCTACCAGTTTGCCCGCGGCAATCTGCAGTTCTGTTCCCTTGTCGTGAATTACGACCTGCCATGGAACCCCCAGCGTGTTGAGCAACGCATCGGCCGTTGCCACCGTTACGGCCAACAACACGACGTTGTCGTTGTGAACTTCCTGAATCAGAAGAACGAAGCCGACCAGCGCGTGTTCCAACTTCTGTCCGAGAAATTCAAACTGTTCGAGGGGGTGTTCGGCGCGAGCGACGAGGTCCTGGGGGCCATTGAGTCCGGCGTCGAGTTTGAAAAACGTATCGCCGACATCTACCAGCGGTGCCGGCGGCCGGACGAGATCAATGCCGCTTTCGATCAACTCCAACTCGAACTCAACGCCCAGATCACTGATGCCATGACCCGCACGCGGCAACAACTGCTGGAGAACTTCGACGACGAAGTTCGGGAGAAGTTGCGCGTCAGGGACGCGGATTCAAAGGCTTACCTGAACCAGTTTGAGCGCATGCTCATGCAACTCACGCGCCACGAATTGGCCGGCCATGCCGAGTTTGTCGGCGATTCCGCATGCCAACTGAGATCCCTGCCATTCCCCGGCGATTTCCCACTCGGTCTCTACGAACTTCCCCGGCGTTCCGGGGAGGCACACCTCTACCGCCTGAACCATCCGCTCGCCGAAGGGCTCCTGGCCAAAGCCAAGACCCGTACGCTGCCGCACGCGGAAATCGTGTTCGACCATACCGGCCACGACGGGAAAGTCAGCATCCTTGACCCGCTAACCGGGCAATCGGGCTGGGTCAGTTTGAGTCTCCTGACTGTCGAATCCCTCGACCAAGGCGAAGACTACCTACTCTTTGCCGGCGTGACAGAACACGGGCAGCCGATAGAGGAGGAGTGCATCCGTCGCCTGTTTTCCCTGTCCGCCGAGGTAGGGCGCGGAGTCCCTTCCGCGCCGCCAACCGGTCTCGGTGAACAGACCGCGCAACGCCAGCAGGCAATTCAGCGAACGATCTCTGAACGAAACGCTGCGATCTTCGAGGCGGAGGCAGTCAAACTCGACGGTTGGGCCGATGACTTGAAACTCGGCCTTGAACGGGAAATCAAGGATTTGGACCGGCAGATCAAGGACGCGCGCCGCGCGGCCACCGCCGCGCTCACCCTTGAAGACAAACTCGCCGGCCAGAAACAGGTCAAGGCCCTTGAGGCTCAGCGGAACACCAAGCGCCGCGCTCTTTTCGACGCGCAGGACGAGATCGACTCGCAACGCGAACGCCTGATTGCCGAGATCGAAGGCAAACTGCAACAGAGAACGTCATTAACGGAGTTGTTTGCGATACGGTGGAGCCTGACATG
>JAQBFL010000435.1:0-3508 GCA_032123415.1 bacterium
CGGAACCGGATCGTGTCGTCGGGGCTCAGGCCGGTGATCTGATGGCACCGGTGGGCGTAGGACGTGGGCGCGCTCGTCGCGAAGTCGCCGCACGACGTGCCGCTCCCCAAAGGACCGCCGAAAACTTTTTTCGTGTCCGGGTAGTTGCACGCGTTGACGGCCGGATTCTGAGTGCAGCTCAACGCCTCCCAGCCGGTCGTGTCGTCGGACAGTGCGCAGCCGGCGGCTTCGCTGTTGCTCGGATCCGGGACGTCCGTCCACGCTCCGCCATTGACGGAATACTCGACGGCGACCGCGTCCCAGTGGTATTCGAGCTGATGGCGCTCCCAGTACTGAAGGTTGACGGTCGTCGCGGCGGCCGTCAAAGACGGCACCTGCATTTCGGCACAGGCGGCGGGCGCGTAGGTGCTTCCGGCGGTAGGCCCGGCATTGCGGTAGGCGTAGCCGCCGCCGGGCGTGTGGTTGGCGCCCGGGTCGTTCACCGTCTTGACCAGGCGCCACGCTTGATCGCCGGTGTTACCACCGCCCGCGACGTTGAGCATCAAGAACGCAGAACCGTCGCCGCCGCCGTCCGTCCAGGTGCCGGGATTGGCCTGCATGCCGGCCGCGTAGGGGGTCGCCGAGACCCTGACGCTGTTCGATTCTTCGTTGCCGCCCCCGCACGCGCCGCCGTTTCCGGTACTGCCGTCTTCAGCGCGCACGACGTAGTAGTAGGTGATTCCGCTCTGGAGGTTGTCGGTGTCGAGATAGGAGCTGGGGCCGACGACGCAGGTCGCGATCCGGTTCGCAACCGACGGAACGAAATCGGGCTCGGTTCCGCGGAAGATGTTGTAGAGGAGGTTGGGGGCGGTCAGGCAGCTCGACACGCCGGGTGTCCAGTTGACCGTCACGCCGCAGTTGCTCTGGCCGTTGCTAGAGGCGCTGGCGGCGCCGGCGAAGCTCGGGTTGAGGACGCACGTTCCGGTTGCCGTCGCGCTGACACACCCGCTGGTGAGTTGCGCGTTGCACCTCCCTGAGGCATCGGTTGCGGCGCGCACGCGGTAGGAATAGGTCACGCCGCCGAGCACGCTCGTATCGGTGTAGCTCAGGTTCGCGCCGGGTGTGGCGGCAATCGGGCGGTAGAGTCCCTCGGCGCCGCATACGCCCTCCGCGCGTTCGATGGCGTACGCGCCGGGCTGGGGGGTGACGCCCGTCCAGGTCACGGTGATCTGGTTGTCGGCGGGGGTCGTCGCCGTGCCGATCAACGGCTGGGTGAAGGGACGCGTGGTGCAGGTCGCTGGCTGGCACTGCCCGGGTCCGGTTCCGGTGGGGAAAACGGCCGACGCGATTTGCGTCGACCATTGGTTCAGCGTCGCGTAGTACTGGCTGACGGACCAAAACGTGCAGTCGTCGGCGGGGTCGATGGTCACGCTGGAGTAGTCGCCCCAACGCGTGTTGCTGGTGTTGTTGGCGGTCCCGGTGACGATCGTGGCCTCCGGCACCGTCATCAACCCCGGCGGATCGCCCTTGGCGCGGCCGGTGTAGCGCGTGCTGTGGTTGTCCGATCCGGCGGTTTGCCCGGTTGCGGTGTAGCTGACGAGGATGTTCTCCGCACTATCCATGGCGAGAGAGGACATCCAGCGGTTCCGGCCGCCGGGCTCATCCGCAATCGTTCCCTGTTGATAGATGCAGGGATAGGTCGGGCAGGTCGCGTCTGCCGGTCCCGACAGGCGGAAGTCATACCAGCGGACACCCGAGACCAGCCCGCTGACGGAAGGATTGACGGAGTGGCTGACGACCAGCGATTCGTGGTCGATGTAGTTGCGGTAGGCGGCGCGGAACATGAGCCGGTCGCTGATCGCGTCCAGAAGCCGGGTGCTGCCCGGCTGCGGAATGCAGGTCCCGCCGCCGCATGCGGCGTTGGAAGGCGCCACCGGAACGATCGCCTGGAGGGTATTTGTGGTGGTCGCGGGCGAGGCGTAGTTCACCTTCATCCTGTAGATGTACATACCTTCCGTGTGGAGCGAAACGAAAATGCCCGGCGCTTTGGCGGGCGGGTAGGCAAACCCGTCGAGGTCCGCGGGCATGTGGCCGCCCTCGTTCGGGTCCTGGATCACGACCCAGGTGGCGGCCGCGTTGCCGACCAGCATCTTGGCTCGATCCATCGCCGCGAACAACGCAACGAATTGTCCGCCGAAGCCGTGCGCCATCATGTAGTAGCCGTCCGGCCACACCGCGATGTGCGGGTAATCGCCGAATTTTCCATTCGGCACGGCAAAGGCATAGCGGGCGTAGGTTCCCGTCGCGTTTGCGGTCGTCGACACGGCGACGCATTGGTAGTAGACGCCGGCGCTCGGGCTCGAGGTGAACTGAGAGATCAGCCATCTTCCAGGGCTCGGGTTCGCGGTTCTGTCGAAGAGCACGATCGGGTCGCCGCTGTTTTGTGTCTCACACGCCCCGCCGAAACCTGCCCAGAGCGAGTTGATGTTCGATGGACCCAGGATCGACGTCGCCACCTTCGTTGAACGGTTCAGCGACCAGACCTGATAACGCGTGTTGACCGTTTCGACGAACTGGTTGTTGCCCACCGCGCCGTTGCTGTCGGACGGCGTGCCTCCGTTGACGCCCACCCCCACGAAATTGAACCCTGTAGTGGGTGCGGCGAGGGGAGTGCTGCTGAACGTCTGGAAATCGTCGGGCTCGATCACGCGCTGCACGACCGGATCGGGGAGGTCGGAGCGAATGATACGAGCGGCCGGTATCTGTGGATTGGTCGGCGATTCGTCTTCGTCGGCCTGCTCCCGGGGGGCCGCGATGGCCAGCTGTTGAAGCGGCGGCGAGATGTCGAAGTGGGATGTCGTGATCGAATAGACGGTTTGCCCCGCCTCGTTTACGAATTCGGTGATTGAGTCGTTTCTGGGACCACCGTAGTAGGCGTCCGTGGGGTCCACCTTCGGCGCCACGCCCGTCGGGCGAGCGGGGGCGGGTGCCTTGGGAGCTTTCTTCTTGTTGGTCTTCGTGGTGGCTTTCGCAGCGTCACCTGCGAAAACGTGAGCGGTGGTAGGCAGAACGAGACAAACCGCCAGGACAGCGGAGGACAAGAACCTGCTGACTCGCATCGGTGATGCTCCTTAGACGATTAAAGCCAGAGCTAAATACCGTCAATTAGTAGCAGAAACAAGGCGGCCGGGCGAATATTGCCGCCGGGGACTAGAGATCAAGGAGCTTCCCGGGGTTCATGACGTTGTTCGGGTCAAAGGCCGTCTTGATGGCCTTCAGGTACGCGATCTCTTCCGGGCTGCGGCTGTAGCCGAGGTACTTCTTCTTCATCAGGCCGATGCCGTGCTCCGCCGAGACGCTCCCCTGGTGGCGCTGCACCGCCTCGAAGACCCACTCGTTCACGAGGTGACACTGCGCGAAGAACTCGTCTTTGGGCAGGTCGGCGGGCTTCAAAATGTTCAGGTGAACATTGCCGTCGCCAATGTGGCCGAACCAGATGATCTCGAAGTGCGGGTAGCGGGCAGCGACG
>JAQBFL010000436.1:0-3137 GCA_032123415.1 bacterium
TTAAGAGTGTCGAGACGGCTAAGAAAAGTAAGGCGCGATAGCCCGCCTGCAACGCTGTAGCACTGCGGGTAGGCACCTCTCGCCTTGGATATTGGATATTCCTTGTTGGCTGTTGGATATTCAGAATGGGGGAGTATAGCCCAGCAGTCACAAGTCCTTAATGAAACGTTGATTGGCCCTGCAACTGGGGCAGAATTCTTGACAGAACCCGCATGTGAGCAAGGAGAACCGATGAAGCGATACCGATTGGAGGAAGCGCCGGCTCTGCTCGAGCGCTTGCGCCGCCCGTACCAGAAGAGCTACCTGGCCATGTATTCGAGCCTGATCGACGGCATCGTGACCGACCCCGTGCTCATGGCCGTGCCGATCGACGATCACATGGTGCATCGCGGCGACGGCGTGTTCGAAACGTTGAAGTGCGTCGAGGGCGCCATCTACAACGCGGGCGCGCACCTGGAGCGCCTGGTCCGGTCGGCGGAGGGCATCTCGCTGCGCCTGCCGGTGACGCCCAGCGCCCTGTCGGACATCATGGTCGAGACCGCTCGAGCCGGAGGAGATCGCAACTGCCTGTTGCGTGTCTACGTGTCGCGCGGACCGGGCAGCTTCGGCGTGAGCCCGTACGAGACCGAAGGGCCCCAGTTGTACGTCGTGGCGACGCGTTCCGGCGTTCCGCTGATGCAGCGGCACCCCGAGGGGCTTACGTTGCGTACGAGTTCCATTCCCGCCAAGCCCGCGTTCTTCGCGGGGATCAAGAACTGCAACTACCTTCCCAATGTGCTGATGCAGAAGGAATCGGTCGATCTGGGGGTCGATTTCGTGGTTGCGTACGACGATCGCGGTTTCATGGCGGAAGGGCCGACCGAGAACACGGGGATTGTCACGCGTGACGGTGAGCTGGCTTTCCCGACGCTGGCGGGCATTCTCAAAGGCACGACCATGATGCGGGCGGCCGAACTGGCTCGAACCCTGGTGAACGAGGGCGCGCTGCGCGGCGTGGTCTTCCGGGATGTGTCGCGCGAGGAAGCGCTGGCGGCGGCGGAGATCCTGGTCGTCGGCACGACGCGCGACGTCACCGCCGTGCGCGAGTATGACGGCAAGCCGGTGGGCGACGGGCGGCCGGGACCGGTTTGGCGCCGGCTCAACGAGTTGCTGCAGGCGGACATCCGGGGCAACGCGGCGTTGCGTACCGTGGTCTTCGCGTGAGCGGCGGGACGCGACACCCATGAGCGAAACGAAAAAGCACATGACGCGGATGCGGCGCTTCAACGAGGCCGGGCTGTATCTGGTGACCTCCCAGGCCATGTCCGCGGGTCGGCGCACCGAGCAGATTGTGGCGAATGCCTTGAGCGCGGGCGTGCGCTTGGTCCAGTTGCGCGAGAAGGAGATGCCGGTTGCGGCGTTTCTGGAGCTGGCGCGGCGCATACGCCATCTGACGGCCGAGGCCGGCGCGCTGATGATCGTCAACGACCGTATCGACGTCGCGCTGGCGGTCGACGCCGACGGCGTCCACCTGGGACAGGACGATTTTCCGATCGCCGAAGCGCGGCGCCTCGCGCCGGACTGGATTCTCGGCGCGTCGTCGCATTCGGTCGAGGAAGCCATGGCCGCGCAAGAGGCCGGCGCTTCCTACGTCAACATCGGCCCGCTCTTTCCCACCCGCACGAAGCAGTGGGGGAGTGAGTTCCTCGGGCTGGAGGGGTTGGACCGCATTGCGCCCGTCCTGCGCCTGCCGTTCACCGTCATGGGCGGTATCAAGGCCGGGCACATTGCGGACCTTGCCGCGCACGGAGCACGGACGATGGCCGTCGTGACCGCGGTCACAGCCGCGCCGGACCCCGCCGTTGCGGCGGCAGACCTGCTGGCGCGCATCGCGGCCGGACGAACGCGAGAGGAGCCATGTCGATGCGCACGAACTATGTCTTGATCGATATTCCTGAAGCAGGTGTCGAGCGACGAGATTGAGCTGGTCGTCCAAGCGCTGGTCGATAGAGGATACGTGACGGTCGAGGGAACCAAAGTTGCCTACACAGCAGCGAAATCTTGAGTGCAGGCGGTGATCGGGTGTATGGTACAGGCGTCATGAAACGAGTCTATGTTGAAACGAGTGTCGTTAGTTACTACTGTGCGCGGCCGTCGCGCGACTTGATCGTGGCGGCGCATCAGCAGATCACACGCGACTGGTGGGAGACGCGTCTGCGGCGATGCTATCAACCGTTCGTTTCGGAGATCGTAGTGGCTGAGTGCGCGCGAGGAGATGCTGAGGCGGCGAAGCAGCGGTTGCAGGCCATCGAGGACCTGCCTCGCATAACGGCGGACACGGGTGAGAGCGAGCGACTGGCCAGGCAATATGTCGAGGCGCTTGCCATTCCCGAGTTCGCTCACACCGACGCGTTGCATATTGCGTTGGCCGTGCTCGGGAACATCGATTACCTGGCAACCTGGAACTGCTCCCATATCGCAAATGGCGCGACCATCGCACGGCTCCTGGAATTCAACCGTGCACAGGGCCTGTGCGAGTGTGTCATATGCACCCCCGAAGAGTTGATGGAGGGCGAGTCATGAAATGGAAAGACCCGATCGTCGAAGAGGTCCATGAGATTCGTCGGCAGATGATGGCGGAGTTCGGCAACGACTTCCACAAACTCTGCGAGCATCTGCGCGCAAAGGAGGAAGAGCATCCCGAGCGCTATGTGACTGTGGAAGAACTGAAGACCGGGATGCTGGCCGTTGCGGAGGCACCGGCGGGGTACGGCAAGGCCAAGGAGTAGATGAGCGGGAGACCTCTTGCTGCTCGCGTAGTGGACCTTTGCTGCGGGATGGGCGGTCTGTCGGTTGCGGCGCGGGAGATGGGGATGCGGGTGGTGGCGGGGGTGGACGTGAATCCCAGCGCGCTGCGGACGTTTTCCAGGAACTTCCCGGAGGCGGAAGCGATCGAGGGGAGCGTGGGATCGGGGACGGCGGGGAGACGGTGTTCGGTTGTCGGTGATCGGTGTTCGCGGGGAGAGTGACGGATGAGTCAGTTGACGTCGTTTCGGGATTTGAGGGTTTATCAGAAGCTGAAGGCGCTTCATTTGGAGGTGCATGGCGAGAGCCTGGCGTTCCCGAAATTCGAGATGTGCGAGCTGGGCTCGCAGATC
>JAQBFL010000437.1:0-6327 GCA_032123415.1 bacterium
TGGGGCTGATGCTCGGCCTGGTGCTCGACGAACCCGCCAAGCCGTTCACGGACAGCCTGGCCGAGGAAGGGCTGCTGGCGCTGCCGACCGCCGAGAAGGTCGTGCGGTTCCTCCCGCCCCTGAACGTCAAACCCTCGGAGATCGAGGAGGCGCTCGACATCCTGGACGATTGCCTGGCCGAGTGGCATGGCGACGCCGAGGAGACCGCCGAGGAGACCCCGGCCGAGAACGCCTGACCGAAGGAGTGCAGAGATGAAGCTGGCGGACCTGAAAGGCGAACGCGTCGGAGTGTGCGTGTCGGGCGGCTTGGACAGCCGCACGATCGCGAAGAAATTCGTCGAAAGCGGGATCGACGTCGTCTGTTTCACCGCCGACCTTGCGCAGGGCGACGAGACCGACATCCGCGACGTGGCGAAGAAGATGGCGCCCTGCGGCGTGGAGACGGTCATCGTCGATCTGCGGCGCGAGATGGCCGAAGCGTGCTTCGACCTCATCGCGGCCCAGGCCATGTACGACGGCGGGTACTGGAACTCGACGGGCATCGCGCGGGCCGTTACGGTCAAGGGCCTGGTTCCCGAGATGAAGAAGCGCGGCTGCACCGTGCTGGCGCATGGCGCAACGGGGCGCGGCAACGACCAGATGCGCTTCGAGCGCTACACGAACGTACTGGCGCCAGAGATGAAGGTCTACGCCCCGTGGCGGGACGAGACCCTCCTGTCCCAGTTCCCGGGGCGCAAGGAGATGGCCGACTACCTCAAGCGGCATGGGATCGAGGCCTTCCCGGGCGGACGCAAGCGCTACTCGACCGACGCCAATCTCGCCGGCTTATCTCACGAAGCCGAGGATCTGGAGAGCATCGAGACGCCTTGCACGATCGTCGAACCGCGCATGGGCGTGTGGCCGATGCAGGCCCCCGAGAAGGCGGAGACGGTCGCGGTTCGCTTCGAGAAAGGGCGGGCGGTTGCGATCGGCGGCCGGCAGGCGGACGCGCTGCCGCTGATGCTCGAAGCCAACGCCATCGGCGGCCGCAACGGCGTCGGCATCAAGAACGCGCTGGAGAACCGCATCATCGGCACCAAGAGCCGCGGCGTGTACGAGGCGCCGGGCATGGAGCTGCTGGGCGCCTGCCTGCGGTCCGTGTACCAGGCCACGCTCGACCGCCGCGCGGGCCGCCTGTTCCAGGATTTGTCCCGCATCGTGGCCGATCAGGTCTACGACGGGCGGTATTTCGATCCGCTCACGACGGCCTCGCTGGCCGCGGTGCGCACGTTCGCCCAGTGGGCGACAGGCACGGTGACGGTCGATCTCTACAAGGGCAACATCCTGTTCCAGGCGCTGAGGAACTGCCCGGCTTCCCTCTACAACGAGGCGGACTCGTCGATGGAAGCCTCGGCCGGCCTGAACCCCGTCAGCTCGCAGGGCTTTGCGGAGATTCAGAGCGTGGAAGCGAAGTCGCTGGCGCGCGCGGGACAGATTCGCGGCTGAGATCTGGCACGGGGATGACCGAACCGCACGATAGCGCGAGGCGTTCGATTCCGGCGGTTCTGACGATCGCCGGGTCGGACAGCGGCGGCGGCGCCGGAATTCAGGCGGACCTGAAGACCTTCCGGGCGTTGGGGGTTTTCGGCGTCAGCGCCATCACCTGCATCACGGCCCAGAACCCGGATACCGTGGCCGGCGTGGAGCCCGTCTCTCCCCTCATGGTCGCGCTTCAGATCGGCGCCGTGTGCGACGGGTTTCCCGTGGCGGCGGTCAAGACCGGCATGCTGTACTCGCGGGAGATCGTCGAGGCCGTGGCCGCGGAGCTGACAGCGCGCGGGTTGAAGCGGATTGTCGTCGACCCCGTCATGGTCTCAACGTCCGGCGCGAAGCTCCTGTGCGACGACGCGGTGGCGGCGTTGACCGGTGCGCTCTTTCCTCTGGCGACCGCCATCACCCCGAACCTGCCCGAAGCCGAAGCGCTGCTGGGGCGCCGCATCGCGGACCCACACGCCATGCGCGAGGCCGCGCGCGAGCTGGCGCGGCGGTTCGGCACGGCCGTCGTTCTGAAGGGCGGGCACCTGGATGGCGACCGGATCGTGGACATGCTCTGCGATGGCGAAAGCGTTCTAGAGTGCGAAGTTGCGCGCGTGGCCGCGGCCGAAACCCACGGGACCGGTTGCACGTTTTCGGCCGCGCTGGCGGCCTTGCTGGCCCGCGGTCAGCCGTTGGCGGAGGCCGTTCGGCAAGCGCAGACGCTGGTCGTGAAAGGATTGGCGCAGCCGTTCTTCGTGGGGACGCACCGTCCGCTCGGGGTGTGATGCGGTGCGCCCGCAACGGCGGGGCGAACCCCTGCCCGCTACAGGGGGCGCCACGAGACGGCCGCCGGGGAACCGGCTTTGGCGTCCGAAGCCGCCCCATGCTGTGCGGGCCGCAGGGCGGCGTGGATGAGGCGCGCCATCTCCGGACCGATGCCGGGGGCGGCGGCGATGTCCTTCTCGGCGGCGTCCGCCAACCGGCGCACGGATCCGAAGTGCTTCAGCAGGGCGGTCTTGCGCGTCGGGCCGATGCCGGGAATCTCGTCCAGGACGCTTTCGCGCATGCGCCGCGCGCGCAGGAGGCGGTGGTACGTGATGGCGAAGCGGTGCGCTTCGTCGCGCAACCGACGCAGCACCTTGGACGCATCCGAGTCCGGCGGGAGACGAATCGGCTTGCCGGGATCGTGGTAGTGGACTTCTTCGTATCGCTTGGCAAGGCCGGCGCTGGGCAGGGTTGATAGCCCGAGCGCTTCCAGCTCGGCCCTTGCGGCGCGCAGTTGCGTGATGCCGCCATCGAGGAGCACCAGATCCGGCATGGGCGCGGACGCGCGCACCAGCCGGCCATAGCGCCGCCGAACGACTTCCGCGATCATGCGCGGGTCGTCGCTGCCCTCGACCGTGGCGATGCGGAAACGCCGGTAGCGATTACGGCGCGGGAGACCGTCCACGGCGCACACCATGCTCGCCACCGCGAGAGTGCCCGAGATGTTCGACACGTCGAAGGCCTCGATGGTCCGCGGCGGGCGGGGCAGTCCGAGCGCCTCGGCCAGGCCGCGGATGCCCGCCAGCGCCGCGTCGCGCTCCATCTCGGGCGTCGAGACCACGCGGGCGTTCTGGCACACGGTGCGGTCCAGCATGAAGAGCGTGTCCCGGATCGCCGCCGCGCGCTCGAAGTCAGTCTCGGCGGCGGCGCGCTCCATCTCCGCTCTCAGCTCGCGGAGCGTCTGGGGCCGTTCGCCGCGCAGGAAGGCGCAGGCTTCCTCGAAGCGCTCGCGGTACTCCTCCGGCGCCGCGCGTCCGATGCAGGGCGCGGAGCAGAAGCGCACGATGTCGTCGATGCAGTGCTTGTAGGTCGATTGGTCAGGAATGCGCGGCGCGCACTTGCGCAGGCCGAAGCGGCGTTCCACGAAGTCGAGCGTCTCGCGCACCGCACGGGACGAGGCGTAGGGGCCGAAGTAGCGGGCGCCGTCATCGCGCCGCAGCCGCACCGCCTGCAATTTCGGAAACGGGTCGGCCGGGTCTGCGCGCAGCAGCAGGAAGCGCTTGTCGTCGCGCAGGGCGACGTTGTAGCGGGGCTTGAAGTCCTTGATCAGCCGGCCTTCGGTGAGGATGGCCTCGGCCTCGTTGCGGACGACGAGGAATTCCAGGGCGGCGACGCTGTGGATCAGGCTGCGCAGCTTCGGCGGCGCGGCTCGCAGCGTGGCGTCCCGGAAATAGGAGCGCACGCGCTTGCGCAGGGACAGCGCCTTCCCGACGTAGACGATGCGTCCGTTGCGGTCCCGCATGATGTAGCAGCCCGGCTTGTCGGGCAGGTCGCGCAGCACGCTCTTGACCTTCTCCGGCGTTCTCATGGCGCAGCCCTCAGTACTGCTTCTCGAACTCGCCGTGACCCAGCCGCTTGAGTTTGTGGAAGCCGGCGCTCTTGGCCCGATCGTCGAAGCCGGTTTGCGACCGGCCTACCGCGGGGGCCGAGATCAGCTTGCGGACCCGCGCGCCGCATGCGGGGCACGTTTCCAACGGCGTCTCGCCCACGCGCTGCAGGTGCTCGAACGAGGTGCGGCAGGCGTCGCAAGCGGCGCTCTCGTCAACGGCCTGATATTCGTAGATGGGCATTTTTTCGTTCTCCAAAGTCTCACAGAACCAGGCGATAGGGCATCCGGGCGAGCGGGGCGAAGCCGCCGCGCGTGACGACGACGGTGTCCTCGATGCGTACGCCGCCCACAGAGGGATCATACCATCCGGGCTCGACGGTAACAACCTGCCCGGCGCGCAGGCGACCCGCGTTGGTCCCGATGCGCGGCGCCTCGTGAATTTCGAGTCCCACGCCATGGCCGGTGCCGTGGATGAATCCGACGGGGACGCCGTCGCGTGGCGCGGTCTTGAACCCGCGGTGTTCCAGCGCTTCGACCGCGGCCCGATGCACGACCGAGAACCGGACGCCAGCGCGCAGCTTGCCGAGCGCGGCGCGCTGAGCCGCGTGGACGGCGGCGTGGATGCGGCGCAGCTCGGGGGGGCAGGGCCCCTTCACGAAGGTGCGCGTGAGATCGCCCCAGTAGCCATGCCGCAGGTGCTGGGGAAAGATGTCGATGACGATCGTCTCGCCGGCTTTCAGCGGTCCGCTGCCGCTCTCGTGAGGGTCGGCGGCTTGCGCGCCCCCCGCGACGATGACGTTGCGGCAGAAGCAGTCATGGTCCAGGAGCGTGGCGCCGATGCGGCGGCGGACGCGTTCGGAGGTCAGCGCCTGGCCGTCGAGCATGAGTCGGCCTTCGCCGTCGGGGCGGCTGCCGCGGATCATGGCTTCCGCCGCGCGCATGGCCGCCACGGCCGCGCGTTGGGACTCGCCGATCAGCGCGATCTCCCGCGGCGTCTTGACCTCGCGTTGCGGAAAGAGCGCGTCGGAGGCGATCTCGACGGCGATGCGCGAACGCCGCAATTTCGTCAGTGCGCCGCAGGGGAACGACGGCATCACGCGCACGCGCCGCAGGGCGTTCGCCCGCAACAGGGCCAGGCACCAGTCGGCGTTGCCGCGCAACGTGCGCGCTTCGATTCCCAGCATGTCCGGCGTGAACACCCGCACTCCCCGTTTGGCCTCGCGCCGCGCCCGGCCCAGTTCCATGGCGTGGACAAGCAAAGCGCTGGTGCGCGGGCCGACAAGCGCAGGCACCGGATCGTGCGCGAAAAAGCCTGTGGCGTAGGCCATTTCGGGGCACTGGACGGCGTTTCCAAGGAGCAGAATCGGCGCTGTTAATTCATTCATCCCGAACTCCCACGCGGCCGCCGCGCACGAATCGCCTCATTTTAAGTCTGTTGACGCCGCGTTTAGACGCAACCGGCACGGTGTGCGGCCGCGTCAGGATCGCGTCGCCTGAACAGCACTCTCTCACACCATGCGCGAAAATCCTAGCAAAATCGTACTGTCTGTACCGTAACTATGTGTGGTGCAGTATTTTACGACGTGATAACCTACGCGACTCGCCAGACCTGTATCGCGCTGCATCACCCGGTTCGTTCCGCCGATTTTCCCCCTGGCCGCGGCGGGACCTCCCGCGCGGGGTGGCGTGGGTGCCGACTGAGGCGCGGCGAAGAGCCCTGAAAATGGCGGCTTTACAGGGGGGCGAATGCCTGTTAATAACCTGTTAATAAGAGTTGATAATTTTTTCTTGTTGCGGGCCCCTTCTTCCTGTGGAATGGGGGCGTCGTCTACGAAGGCTTTCGGGGCTCCGGCACCATTCGTTCCAGAAGCGTATGAAACGGGTGCGAGATGTAAGTGCGAGGACCTTGGGAGCTTCCTTGATGGGAGAGGAAGCAGTGCGGGAAACAACGGCGAGCGATATCTGGAAGAAGGCGTGTCGCGGCCTGCGCGAGGTACTGCATCCCGATGTGTACTCGCGCTGGATCGAAGTCATCGCACCGGTCTCTCTGACCGATGGCACGCTGACTCTCGGCGTGGACAACGACTTCTATCAAACCTGGCTGGAAGAGAACTACCTTCCTCTGATTCACAAGGCGCTGGGGGCGGTGTGCGACGAAGCCCCCGCGATCGCCTTCAGGGTGACGCCGCGCGCCGCGGCGCCCGTGCCCGCGCCGCCCCCCGTGTCGCGCAAGCCGGCTCGACGCGGACTGCGCGAGAACCTTTCGCGGCGCGCCGCCGAGGTGGCCGCGTTGAATCCGCGCTTCTCGTTCGACCGCTTCATCGTGGGACCCTCCAACAGCTTCGGCTACGCGGCATCCCAGGCGGTGGCGCAGGCGCCCGCACGCGCCTACAACCCGCTGTTCATCTACGGCGGCGTGGGGTTGGGCAAGACGCATC
>JAQBFL010000438.1:0-2729 GCA_032123415.1 bacterium
TCAGTGTGTGGGGGCAGCCGCCATCCCACCCGTTCGAGGCGATCAGTGAGGCACCGCCCGTTGCCATCCCCTGTGATTACTCGACTGCGGGCGATGCGGCGCTGGTCGTCAACGATGCCGCAGGCCACCGAGTGCGGAACCTGTTCGCGCAGGTCGATCGGATGGAGGGACACCGGGACGAACCTTGGGATCTGAAGGACGAGGACGGCAACTACGTCGCGCCGGGCACCTACCGCGCCCGGTTCACTGTCGGGCCGAAGCCTGAATTGATTTACCAGATGACCCCCTACCCGAACGTGGAGGCGCATTCCCCGGACAGCACGCCGTGGAATCGCGCGCCGAAAGACGGCTGGCTCTCGGATCACGGGAACCAGTGCTCGGTCTGCGTGATCGGCGAGCGTCTCTACATCTCCGCGGGCAGCACCGAGGGCGGCCACTCCCTGATCGAATGCGACATGCAGGGCCGCAAGGTCTGGGGCTACAGTCCGGGTGCATTCGCGGGGTACCAGCGGCTCTTCACCGACGGCAGCTCGCTCTTTCTGCAGAATGGAGGCCAGGTCTTCCGCATGGACCCGGCCACGCGCAAGGTCATCGCCGCGGTCAACCTGGATCAGGGCGCAACGCGCAAGGGCGCTATCGTCGGGCTGGCAGCGCGGCAGAACCGCGTCTACGCGGCCTACTGGAGCCCCCTGCCGCGCATGGACAACGCCACGCGCGGGGACGTTGTGGATCTGGACGCCTGCCTGCCCAAGCTGCCGTCCAGCGTCAAGCGAAGCGACAACTACGGTATTCCACTTTCGCCCCAGCGCGACTTCCTGAGTTTTCTTCGCCTGCACGGCGATTTCGTCGCCGGTGATCGGCGCAACACGCTCCATATCGAATCCACGAAGGGCCGCGAGGCGCGCCAGCGCGTGCTGCTGGCGTTCCACGAGCCGGTGGCTCTCGGAAGCCTTGTTTTTCCGCGACCCGCCCTCGGGGATCTCACATTCACGGTGAGCGCGCTGAAGGCGGACGCTCCCTGGCCGCCCAATCCTCGCCGCGCGGCCGACTGGCAGCCGATCGCCTTGCCCAAGCTGACGGCGTGGAACTGCGTGCCCCTCCCGGAGAAGCTCAAGACGCGCGCCCTGTGCCTGACCTTCAGTCAACCGGGCGCCGACCTGATGGATGACATGGATGACATGGACGCGGAGGAAGAGGGTCTGTCGCTGGATATGGACTCGGAGAGGAACAATGTGGGTCTGGGGGGCGAGGCATGGTGCGGCCGGTTGGAAGGCATGCGTCTGTTGCGCGCGCGCTTCGAGAATGTGGCGCCCGCCGCGCGTGTGCGCGTAAGTTCCGGTATCTACGACCCGAAAACCGGCGAGTGGGACGCGAAGCGCACTGCACCGCTCTCGGAGGAGAACCCCGGCGTGTTTCTCCTCGAATGGGACCAGCCGCAGACCCTCAACGGGCTGGCGCTCAAGGAGGTGGACGGGGAGGTCACGAAGATTGATGTCTTCAGCGGCGACGGCGCAGCGGATCTAGCCGGCACGAAGGGCTGGGAGACGGTTGCCGAATACCACCAGACGCGCCGCAACTTCTATCAACCCGACGGTGGTAACAACGCCGACGCGCTTTACCTTGACGGCACGGTGGATTTCGGCAAGGACGTGAAGACAAAGGCCGTGCGCCTGCGCGTGGTGAAACAGTGGGGTGAGTCGGCCGGTAAACCGGCAGGCATCCGGCGTGACCGCGGCGGGACGAAAGTCGAACCCAGCCGCTGCCGCATCTATGGCGTCGCGGCGCTGCGGCCGCTCGGGGGCGAGGTGCCGCTCGACCCGATCGCCTACCAGCGCCTGGTCGTGTTCGACGGCACGGACGGCAAGCTGCTGTCCGAGAAGCCCTCCGCAGTCACCGGCCCCATCGAGTTCCGGCACAAGGACGGTGTCCTGTTCGGATTGGTCGGCAACCAACTCATGCGCGTCGGCGACGATCCCGCCAAGCCCGCGCCGTTCATCACGGACCTGTTGGAGGCTCGGCAGGGGCCCCTCGCCTTCGACCCGGCGGGCAACTGCTACGTGTGGGATCATGCAACGGATCGCCGAAAGGTACGGGACTTCGAAGAGTTCCCCAACGAGGTGCGGGACCCGGCCGGCGCCACGGATCGCCGGCAGGTGCGGGTCTACGACGAGGCCGGCAAGTACCTGCGCAGCATCGGCACGCCCGGGCCGAAGGGGCCTGGTGTCTACGATCCGACGGTGCTGAGCGAGAGCGTTGCTCTGGCCGCCAGCGGCAAGGGCGACCTTTACTCCGTCTACCCGCACGACAATCCGCGCCGCGTGTCCCACTTCCGCCAGGATGGCACCTTTGTTCAGGACTTCTTCGGCAACCCGAACTACGGCGGCGGCGGGACGATCGACCCGTACGACAAGTCGCGCCTGTACTTTGGCGATATGCGCTTCCATCTGGACTGGGAGACCGGCAAGACCCGGCTCGACAGCGAGATGTCCGCGAAAGGGCGCGAAGAGACCAGCGTCTGGGGCTTTGGGTTCCGCCACAAGGTCGAGGCGATCATGGTGGATGGGCGGCGGTATCTGGTCACCGTCCCGCTGAACCTGGGGGGCGAGAGCCCGTTCCAGGTGGTCTGCGTCTATGACGAAAAAGCCAAACGGTTGCGGCTGGCTGCGGCAGTGGGCGACGGGGGCGCCTTCCCATACCTGCAGAAGCCGGAGTTCCTGAAAGTCACCGAC